>JAYVLW010000843.1:0-13837 GCA_043759315.1 Myxococcales bacterium | reverse complement strand
GGCGGCGACGTCGCACAGGCGCACGACGTGGTGCAGATCGACGCGATGGGACCGTTCACGCTGGAGACCGACGGTTCGATCGTGTTCGAGCAAGGCCGGCAGTTCCGCCGCGACTACGCGTACCAGGACGTGTTCCGGTGGGACGCGCGGACCCGGCAGATCACGCGCCTGACCACCGGCAAGCGCGCGCGCGATCCGGCCGTGTCGAAGGACGGTCGCAAGATCGCGTTCTCGATGAACCAGCGCAGCGAGAGCGTCCTGGCCGTGATCGATGCGGTCCCGGACGCCGAGCCGAGGATCGTGTGGAAAGGGGCGCGTTACGACCAGGCGTATCAACCGGCGTGGTCGCCCGACGGGACGAAGCTCGCGTTCTCCGCGTGGCGCACCGATGGCTACCGCGACATCCTGGTGCTCGACGTCGCGACCGAGAAGGTCGTGGACATCACGCACGACCGGGCGGTGGACATGGCACCGTCGTGGTCCGCCGACGGCCGCTGGATCTATTTCGATAGCGATCGCACGGGCATCTCGAACGTTCATGCGTTCGACACGCGGGATGCGGCGATCTTTCAGGTGACGAACGTGCTCGGTGGTGCCTTCCAGCCAAAGGCGTCGCCCGACGGCACGCGCCTGGTCTATCTCGGCGCGGTGCCCAAGGGCGGCTTCGACCTGTTCGAGGTGCCGATCGCGCCACAGACCTGGCTGCCGGCGCACGAGATGCTCGACGACAAACCTCCCCCGATCGAGATCCGCGACGACTCGGCGGCGGTCACCGCGCCACGTCCGTATCGCCCGATCGAGACCCTGTCGCCGCAGACCTGGACAGGGACCCTCGAGACGAGCGATACGCCGATCGCCACGATCCAGACCGGCGGCTCCGACGCGGTGGGCCTGCACTTCTACAACCTCGCGCTCAGCACGTACCTCGAGACCGGACGCACGAACATCGGGGGCTCGTACGGGTACACGGGGCTGCGCTTCCCGCTGCGGTTCGCGATGTCGCGCACGCTCGTGGATCGCGGTGGCTACCGGATCGACGGTGTCAACAAGACGTTTCGCGAGGAGGACTGGAGCGGGACGCTGTCGACGAGCGTGCCGTTCGAGTCCCGGCCGGGCACGAGCTGGACGATGTCGTTCGACTACGACGTCGACTGGTTCCGTCAGGTCGGGACCCCGACGTTCGGCCTCGATCCGAACATGCGCGTGCCTACCGTTCCGAACACCAACTACGTGCAGTCCGGAGTCGGGACGCGCCTCGCGTTCTCGACGACGCGGTCGGTGACCTACGGCATCGGCACGCAGAGCGGCTTCGATGCCGCGGTGGCGCTGCGCTTCGATCACCCGGCGCTCGGCGCGAAGTACCGCAACGTCACGCTCAGCTACTCGTCGAGCGGCGCGCTTCGGCTGTGGGGCAAGACGCCGGTGATCGCGGCGCGGATCGCCGGCTCGCTCCGCGCCGGCGACCTCGTGCGCAATGGCTCGTTCGGTCTCGGCGGCCTCCCGTCGCAGGACATCGCGCAGGCGATCGTCGACAGCACGCGCGTCGGCGTCACCGGCTACTTGCGCGGCTATCCGGCGCGCAACATCGTCGGCAACCAGTTCCACCTGCTGAACCTCGAGTACCGCCAGGAGCTGCTCCAGATCGAGCACGGTCTCGCCACCATCCCGGTGTACATCCGCCGCCTCCACATGGCGCTGCTCTCCGATACGGGGACCGCGTTCGACGTGCGGTTCGACGCCGAGCGGAATCTCCGGACCTCGGTCGGCGCCGCGCTGCGCCTCGACGCGTACTTCGGCTACTTCGTTCCCGGCACGTTCGAGGTCGGAGCAGCACGCGGGCTCCAGACCGGCGGCGTCACCCAGACGTGGATCCTGCTCACGGGAAGCTTGTGACGAGCGATCCGCGCGCGCCGATCGGGGGCGAGGTCGCGATCGAGATCGCCCGGCAGCTCGCGGATCCGGTTCGCGGCCTGCGTGATCGGTTGGCCCTCGTCGTCGATCACCTCGAGCGCCACGTGGCGAACTCCACGGGGCCCACGCCGTATCCGTGGCGCTCGCTGCAGACGCTCCGCCAGGACCTCGCGGCCGCATACCTCGAGGCCACCTCGCTCGCGCGCCGCCTCGACGAGCTCGATCGCGCGCTCGACGACGATCCGCCGGGCTGGTTCGATGTGTCGGCCGGAGTCGAGCACGGGCTGCGTCTGGCCGGCCATCATCTCGGCCCCGACATCGAGCTCCTGATCGACCTCGCGGCGCCGATGGCGGTGCGCGGGAGCCCCGGTGCGCTCGCGCTCCTCGTCGCTCAGCTCGTGGCGGTCAGCGCGGCGAGCGCCCGTTCGCTCGCGGGCAGCACGCTCACGGTGCGCGTCACCATCGAAGACAGCTGGGCGGTGATCTTGATCGCCGACAACGGTGCGGGCAGCCCGCGCGCGGCCGCGGTCGGCGACTCGGTGCGCGAGGTGATGCTGCCGTGGGGCGCGACGATCGACGCCGCGTCGGAGACGGGGCAGGGAACGTCGTTCGAGCTGCGGCTGATCACGGCGCCGACCTAGCACCGGCTCCGGGGATGTCTGACGACGTCAGCGGCCCGCGGTGTGTCCCGACCACGACTCGTAGTCGGCGATCCGCTTCGAGAGTACCTGCACGTCCTCGCCGGCCTTCGCGCGGCCATCCGCCGCGACGACGAGCAGGCCCATCGCGGCCTGGAGCAACCGGCCTCCTGTGAGCGGCAGGTTCGCTCCGCGCAGGGCGTACTCGCGGACCTCCGAGATCCGGAATGCGACCTGACCGACCTGCAGGTAGTCGCCGCGCAGGTAGACCACGTCCTCGCCGACGAGCAGCGCGCTCTCGATCTCGCGCATCGCTGAGGCCTCGCCCTTGCCCTCGGCCTGGGCGCGCATCCGGCGCTTCGCATCCTCGTAGACCTCGGGGCGCGTGATCGGGGCGTCGCGCGTGTAGGGTGCGAGCTGCTCCGTGATGCCCTTCGCGGCCTCCGGGCCGTCCGCGACGTGGAGTGCGACCTCGAGGTCGCCGAGCGCGAGCAGCAGGTCGCGGCTGCGCGAACGGCGACGCGCTTCGCTGAACCGCTCGTGGGCGAGGTACGCGAGGCCCGCGCAGGCGAACACACCGCCCGGCACGATCGACAGCGCCGCGGCGGCGAAGCCCGCGGTGGCCACGCCCGACCACACGAGCGGTCCCGTCGGCGAACGCCCGATCAGATCGACGCGATCGAGCAGGCGCGAATCCAGCCGGATGATCGGATTGCCCGGCGGGGCGATGACGAGCCAGGCGCCGTCGACGCCGATCCCGCTGCGCGGTAGCAGGCGCTGGCGATCGATCGCGGTGGGGACGGCTGCTTCCATGGCTATCCGAGGTCGACCACGCCGACCTCGGCGAGGTGCGAGAAGGCGAGCAGCGCCTCGGCCTCGCGAACGCTCGCGGAGCGGATCAGCGACAGCAGATCCCAGCGGCCATCCACCCGCTCGGCGAGCTCGATCTCCGCGTCGGTGAGCTGGAGCTCGGCCGGCGGAAACGTCAGGTCCGCGATCAACCGGCGTGGCACGCGATGCCGCGACAGCAGCTGCTTCGCGACCTCGGCGACACGCGCGCGCTCGATCTGCGCGAACGTCTTGCGCACCTCGGCGTCGCTCGGATCCTGGTGCAGCGCCTGGGTGGCCATCGCGAGGGCACCGGCGCGATCGCCCTGGCGCAGCCTGCCGCGCGCACCGGCCGCGAGCTCGACCGCCGAGTTCGTGCGCTCGCGGTGGCGGCGATCGACGACCAGGCGATCGGTGTCCACCATCCTCACGAGGGCGTCGTACGTGCCGTAGCGCTCGCCGGCGAACGAGGCCGCGATATCCGCCGCCGTGTGACGATCGCCCGCGAGCGCCCAGATCTTCTGGTGATCGAGCACGGAGCCATCCTCGGTCGGGGGCGGCTTGGCGCTCGGCGGGACATAGAACGTGACGTCGTCCGCGCCGAGGACGCCCATGATCTCGCTCATCCGGCCGGCCCGGCGCCGCGCCACGGTCAGACAGATGTCGATGGCGAGCTGCGCCACGACGCCGGTCGCCGGAGGTTGCGCCTTGGGAATAACGTCGAAGGTCCCATCGGTCCACGTCACGATGTCCGTCACCGCTTCACGGATCTTGGTCGCCAGGATCTCGACAAGGTCGAGCTCGGTGATCAGGCCCGACATCTGGAGCACCTTGCCGAGCGGCACACCCGTCTCCGCGCGGGTCTCGAGTGCATCCGCGAGTGCGCGCTCGGCCACCAGGCCACTCCGCACGAGGATCACCCCGAGCTGCTCGTCGCGGCGGTTCGAGCTCGCCCACACGATCTGTCCCTCCTCGATCACGAGGCTGCGGACGAGACCGCGGCGATCGAACGTGATCGGGCCCGACAGCTTGCGCCGGGCGACCCATTCGAGGACGTCTTCGGCGGGCATGGTGCTGAGCGCGCCGCGCACCGACATGCCTTTGAGCATAGCGGAGAATCGGCTAAGGTGTGGCTGATGGCCGAGACGTCGCCGCCTGCCAAAGGCATCGTGATTCAGCCTCGGTTGATCCTGGTCGGTGGGAGTGTCGCGCTGTTCGGAATCATGATCGCCGGGGCGTTTCTGTGGATGGTGTCCAACGGCGCCACCCGCGAGACCAAGGCCGCGTGCCGTGGGCTCAAGGGCGACCTACCGGTCACGGCCGCACTGTGCCCGGGCGGCGCACCCTGCAGCCTCCCGGTCCGCGCGCCCGACTTCACGGCGGTCGATCACCAGGGCAAGCCGGTCAAGCTCTCCGATTTCCGCGGCAAGGTCGTCCTCCTCAACTTCTGGGCGTCGTGGTGCGGCGTCTGCAAGACCGAGAAGCCCTCGCTGCGCGGCATGGCCGACGAGATGGCGAGCGATGACTTTGTCGTGCTCGCCCTCGCCTCGGACCACAACTGGACCGATGTCCTCGCGGCGCTGGTCGAGGGCCTCGCCCCTTCATTCCGGCTGCCCGAGAAGCTCGACATGCCGGCTGCGCTCAAGGCCTACGGCGAGGCGCTCCCCAACGGCATCCCGTTCCGGGTGTTGCTCGATCCGCCCTCCGGCGACGGCACGATCGGCGCGATCACCGCGTCCTGGGGCATCAAGGCCGTTCCCGAGAGCGCCCTGATCGACCGCGATGGAACGATCCGCGCGTACTTCGTCAACAAGCGCGACTGGGAGACCCCGGTCGCGAAAACCTGCCTGCGCTCCGTCCTCGACGAGTGAGCCCGGGGTAGGCTCGATCCATGGCGCGCGTCCTGGTGATCGACGACGAACCGGATGTCGTCCGGCTGATCGTCAAGGTCCTGTCGGGCCGCGGCCACGTCGTGCAGGTCGCGCGCGATGGCGCGTCGGCGCTGGCGCGCGTCAAGCACGAGCCGCCCGACGTCATCCTGCTCGACTCGGATCTGCCAAAGATCGATGGCGCGGAGGTGTGTCGCCGGATCAAGGGCGACGCGGGGACGACGGACATCCCGATCGTGATGATGACGTCCTCGTACATCGATATCTACGATGTCGGCGCAGACGGCGGGCCCGAGGCCTTCGTGGTGCGCCCGTTCGTTCGCGAGGTGCTCGCGAACGTCGTCGAGCGCGTGCTGTTCCGCCGCTGAGGCAGGTCGCATGTCGTCCTCCTCCGAGCGCGTTCCGTTCACGATCTTGACCGGCTGGCTCGGCGCCGGGAAGACCACCGCGCTGAACCGCATGCTCGCGGCCCAGACCGGCAAGAAGATCGCAGTCCTCGTCAACGAGCTCGGCCGGATCTCCATCGATACCCAGCTGATCATCGGCCGCGGCGGTGATGTCCTCGAGCTCGCCGGCGGCTGCGTGTGCTGCAAGGTCGATATCAGGAACGATCTGTGGGACGGGATCGGCGACATCATCGCGCGCAGCGAGCCCGACCACGTCGTCCTCGAGACCACGGGGATCGCCGAGCCCGCCGCGATCCTCGACGGCCTCGTCCGCGTTCCCGAAAGCATCCGCGATCGGATCCTCCCCGCGGGCGTGGTCTGCGTGGTCGACGCCGAGGCCTCCGCCTCCGCGCTCACCACCCGCGACGAGGCGCGCGAGCAGGCGATGGCGGCCGATCGGATTCTCTTGACGAAGCTCGATGTCGCTTCGATCGACGCCGTGCGCGCGACCCACGCGATCCTCGACGAGCTCGCCCCACACGCCGAGCGCGCCAGCTTTCCGGCGGACGCCGCCGCGGCGCGCGCGATGACCTCGTGGATCGTCGAACCGCGCAAGCTGCGCGCGTGGTCGCAGACCCGCCACCACGACCACGGCGCTGCCGCCCACGCCCACGGCAATCAGATCGTCGCGGTCACGTTCACCGATCCGTCGCCGCTCCTTGGCGACCGCGTGCTCGCGGTCCTGGCATCGCTCGGCGATCGCCTCGTGCGGGCGAAGGGCTTCGTCCATCTCGCGGGCGACGATCGGCGCGGGTTCGTCGAGCGCGCCGGCGTCCGCACCGAGCTCCGGCACCTCGAGCCGTGGGGCGACGCGCCGGCGGTCACGGAGCTGGTGCTGATCGGCGACGATCTCGACGAGGCGGCGATCCAGCGCGCGCTGTGGGCCTGCCGCGCCGCGGGCTGATCCCGAGTGCCGGTGAGGCGTACGATGTGGGAGCGATGACCATCCTCCGGACTCCCGACGAGCGGTTCACGAATCTCCCCGGCTTTGCCTTCGCGCCGCACTACGTGGAGCTCGGTGCGCTCCGGATGCATTACCTCGACGAGGGGCCGCGCGACGGCCGGATCGTGCTGTGCCTCCACGGCGAACCCTCGTGGAGCTACCTCTATCGGACGATGATCCCGGGCCTCACGAAGGCCGGGCTCCGGGTCATCGCACCCGATCTCGTCGGGTTCGGCCGATCGGACAAGCCTACCGAGCGCTCGGCGTACACCTACCAGGCCCACGTCGACTGGATGACCACGTTCATCGCGCAGCTCGATCTGCGGGAGATCACGCTGTTCTGCCAGGACTGGGGCGGGCTGATCGGTCTGCGCCTGGTGGCCGAAACGATGGACCGGTTCGCCCGCGTCGTCGCCAGCAACACGTTCCTGCCGACGGGGGACCAGCCCACACCGCCCGCCTTCGCCGCCTGGCAAGCGTTCTCGCAGAGCGTGCCCGAGTTCCCGGTCGGCAAGATCGTCTCCGGCGCCTGCGCGCGCCCGGTCCCGCCCGAGGTTGCCGCGGCGTATGACGCACCGTTCCCGGACGAGAGCTACAAGGCCGGCGCACGCCAGTTCCCCCTGCTGGTCCCGACGCGCCCCGATGATCCCGCGGCCGCGCCCAATCGCGCGGCGTGGGAACGTCTCCGCACGTTCGACCGGCCGTTCCTTACGGTGTTCGGCGACTCCGATCCGATCACCCGGGGAGCGGATCGGTTCCTCCAGGCCGCGATCCCTGGCGCTGCCGGTCAGCCGCACACCACGATCATCAAAGGCGGGCACTTCATCCAGGAGGACGCCGGCCCCGAGGTCGCACAGATCGTCGCGGCGTTTGTTGTGTCATAGCCGCCACTTGACATTTGTAGGTAGCTGTCGCACATAGCGGCACCATGAAAGCGGCCTGTGTCGTTACCCTCGTTCTCGCCTCCTTCCTCGGGCTCGGCGCTGGCTGCGCGACCTCGGGGGACCTCGACGACGACGACGGGCAGGACGACAGCTCGGATCTGTCGACGACGAAGGACACGTTTCTGATCGCGCGTCACGATCAGCGGCGCTGCATCTCGCCGCTGTGCGGCGGCTACTGGGTCAAGGACGTCAACAGCACGATGCAGGAGCGCTACGTCAGCGGCTTCGACTTCACCGGCTCGATGCTCGACGACACCGCGCAGCAGCAGGTCACGGGAGCCCCGGACTTCGAGCTGGTGCTCGAAGGTCGCCTCGGCCCGAAGGAGAACCAGTTCGACACCCGGCCGCTGCGGGTGATCGCGGCCTATCGCGGGATGCCGGGGAGCTCGTTCGCGAGCACCGCCAAGTTCTATGCGGTGTCGCCGACCAAGATCGCCTGCGTCACCCAGCCGTGCGCCAACCTCCAGACCACGCGGTTGAACCGCACCACCGGCCACGCAATGGCGACCGACGTGACGGTCGCCGACGCGGTGGCGACGCTGGTAGACGAGCAGTGGTTGCACGACCTCGTGCTCTCGTCCCACGCGGTCGTCGCGGGAACCATCGTGCGCAGCAACCACCACGTCACCGTGGTGGCGCAGCAGGTGTTCGTCCAGCTCGGCCACGAGCCGCCGTGTCCGCTGCTGCCGGTGCACAGCTGCCCGAATGGCGAGATCCGCGCGTTCGAGCGCAACGGTCGATGCATCACGCCGGCCGGCTGCACCGCACCCGGCGTGTGCGCACCGCTCGACCCGATCTGCGACGCCGGCTACACGCTCGTGAGCTGGCAGAACGTCTGCCCGCGGTACGTCTGCGAGCCCGAGTTCTTGACGGCGAACTGATCGTTCCGCGGCAGCCGCTGGTGCATGATGGTTTCATGCGGAGCGCTATCAACCCCTGGTGGGTCATCGGACTGCTGGTCTCCGGGTGCCGCTCCTCCACGACGGCGACGCCGACGCCGGCGCCGCCGACGCCAACCCCGGTGCCGGTGGCACTGGATCGCGATCACGACCTCGTGCTCGATCGCTGCGATCAGTGTCCCGATCAACCCGAGCCCTTCAACGGACTGGCGGACACCGATGGCTGCCCGGATCGGTCCGTCTCGTATGTCGCGCGACCGTTCGGGCCGTGGGGCATCGGCTTTGCCGCGGGTTCGCTCGAGCCAGATGCGGAGGCACGCGTCGATGTCGATGCACTCGCATCGCAGATCGCGCGCTGGGATCTCGGCGCCGAGCTCTCGGGGTGCACGGATCCCGGCGAGCCTGCCGAGCTCGCCGGCCAGCGCGCAGGGTGGCTCCACGATCAGTTGCGCGCTCGCCGCCTGCCGGAGGAGCGGCTTCGCATCGCCGGGGTGGCGTGCGCGAGCCAGGGTGTCGACGGTCCGCATCGCCGGTGGGCGAGCGCGACGCCGATCGTGACGACACCGTCCACGCCTGGATGCCCCGTCGCGCTGCCGCCGCTCGCCCTGCCGACGGACCCGACGACGCCGCCGACCGTGACGCCGACCCGCCCGAAGAAGCGGCCGTGCAAGCCCGGGCTGTGCTTCTATCCGGACTCCGGCTGCATCAAGCCCGGCTCCTCGGCGCGCAACGGGACGGGGCCGTGCTCGGGGTGCAACGACGAGGGCTACTGCGAATCGACGCGGTGACCGGCCGCGCGATCCGGCTCCGCGGCGAGCTGATCGAGCAGCGCCGGCAGCGCATCGTAGTCCGCGTTCGTTGCTTCGGCGCGGCGTAGTCTCACGCGACCCTCGCGATCGATCACGAGCAACGTGGGCAGTGCCGCGACGTTCATCGGCGGTCGCGAGATCGAGAGGTCGCGATCTCGGGCGATCGAGAACGCCGCGGGAACCTCACGCAGGTAGCGGCGCACGACGTCGTCATCTTCGTCGACCGAGAGGCCGATCACGACCACGTCGGGGCGGGCCTCGGCGAGCCGGCCGAGCCGGGGGAACGCGTCCTTGCACGGCTTGCAGTACGTTGCCCAGACGTCGAGGACGACGAGCTTGCCGCGGGCCTCGGCGCTCGCCCACGTGCCGCCGTCGAGGAGCGGATACCGGAGATCCGGCAGGGCAGGGCTCGTCGCCGTGGGAGCGAGGGAGCGCGGCGCGGGCGCTGCGCCGCAGCCGAGGGCGAGGGCGATCGACGCGATCCACCGCCTCATAGATTGACGGCCACGCCGAGCGAAGCGGCGCGCTCGCCGAGGGCAGAGACGTCGACGAGGATCGTCGCGCGCGTGCCGATCGCGAGGCTCGCGCCAGCCCCGAGCTGGAAGTGACGCGTGTCGGTGCCGGTGATGTCGTCGCCGTCCCAACCCCAGAACACCGGGCCGCCGAACACGCGGGCGAGCGCATACGGGCTGAACGGACCGAACGTTCGTCCCGCGGTGACGCCGACGCGCGCATCGATCGCGGTGAGCGAGACACGCGCGCCCTGCATGCCGGGGAGCATCTCGCGCGTGGAGGCGTGAGATGCGCCGAGGCCCGCGGAACCGGTGAGGAACCACGGCGCGCGGCTCCACTGTCGCGCCACGCCGATCGATCCGACGAGGCCCGCGCCGAGATCGAACGTCCGACCCTCGCCCTCGAGAGAGCCACCCGCGAGCACGCCGAGGGCCGCGCGGACGCTGATGCGCGAGGGCCAGGCGTACCCACCGATCAGCGTGGCCGCGGACTGGCGGAGATCGAGGTGCTGATCGCCTCCGAACACCAGCCTCGTGTCGGAGACCGCCGCCGAGGCTCCGACGAACACGCGGGAGCGCGGAGGGGCGTTGCCTTCACAGCCCGTCGGACCGACGGGGGCTCCGACGCCTCAAGCCTCGGCGAGCCGGGGCTGCACGGCGCTCGTGATCAGTGCGGCGACGAAGAAGGATCTGACCACGTCGGCGCGAAACGACATCCCCGACAGTCTGGGCGACGAGGGCGGCGGCGTCGAGCCGCCATCGGCTCGAATCCGTGCACGATTTCGACGCTCACGGGCCCCAGGAGGTAGCGCAGGTGCCGAGCTCCCAGCCGATGCCGTCGACGATCAGCACCGGCAGCCAGCGGCGCGCGCTGTCATCGGTCACCAGCGTGCCGTCGAGCGCGATGGTGCCGATGGTCTCGAAGTCCGCTGCCCAGGACAGCACGAGCGTGTCGTCGTCCACGAGGTGGTAGTTCGGCCGCTCGATCACGTCCCCGCCGATCAGCGTTCGTGCGCGGCCATCGGGACACAGGAGGATCTGGTCCTGGCACGCCGCCAGCGCGGGGTAGTCGCCGCGGGCCTTCGCGTCCTTGCACGCCTGGGTCGTGGGAAACGTGTTGCGGGCGAACGCGCGCTGCTCGGGCACGCGTCCTTCGTCGGTTGCCGGCACCTCGAGACAGCCGGTGGTACCGAGGACGATCGAGATTGCGCAGAGGCGGGGGCCGGTCATGCGGCCCGCCACTGCACCGAGTGTGCCCGGGGTAAGCCCGCGAATGCTCTACGCCGCCGGCGGTACGAACCATGACGAGACGTGGGCACAGTCGTGCACGATCCACACAGCGATCCCTACGTTACACGTTCTGTCAGCAGCCTCAGAGGAACGAGCCGAAGAAGCCGGGGAGGACCGGCATCGCGGGCGGTGACTTGGCGGCGAACCGCGCGATCGTGCTCGCCCCGTGGGGGATGAAGTACACGGCTCCGCCATCGAACGCGGCGCCGTAGAACGCGCTCGCCTTCGCGTCGACGGTGGTCGCGTCGAACACGCGCCACGCGCCGGCGCTGGCGAACGTCGCGGAGGTGTCGTAGCGCACCAGCTTACCGGTCGGGTACGACGCGAGGTAGATGTGGCGGCCATCGAACGTGGCGCCGAAGAAGCCCTTGGCCTGCGGGTCGATCGTCGACACGTCGAACGTGGACCACGCGGCGGTGCTGGTGAACACCGCCTGCGTGTCATAGCGAGTCACGAGACCGCTCGCTACGCCCTGGGCGCTGAAGAACGGAACGAGATAGACGTAGCGACCGTCGTAGCCGGCGCCGCAGAACCCCTTCGCGTTCGCCGTCACGGTCGTGGTGTCGAACGTGGTCCACGAGCCTGCGGCGGTGAGGCTCGCCTGGGTGTCGTAGCGCATGATCCGACCCGACGCCGCGGTATCGAGGAACGGCACGAAGTACAGGTAGCGACCGTCGAACGCGCCGCCGACGAATCCTGGGACGGTCGCGGCGACGCTGGCGAGATCGAACGTCGACCAGCTCGACGGGCTGGCGAACGGGGCCTGCGTATCGTACCGGGCCATCATCGTCGTGACGTACGGCATCAGATACAGATAGCGGCCGTCGAACCGCGCACCAACGAACCCGACCGCGGCCGCCGCGAGCATCTTGATGTCGAACGTCGACCACGCGGCGGGGGCACTGAATGCCTGCTGGGTGTCGTAGCGTGAGATCAGGCCGGTGTAGCCGCCCGGATTCTCGTGAGGGATGAAGTAGACGTAACGGCCGTCGAACGCACCACCGTTGTAGCCGCGCGCGGCGGGGTTCATCGTGGAGGTATCGAAGGTCGACCAGCTTGTGGGGTCCGCAAGCTCGCCGTGCGTGTCGTGACGCGTGACGAGGCCGGTGAACCCACCGATGTAGGACGGTACGAGGTACAGGTAGCGGCCGTCGAACGCCGCGCCGACGTAGCCGCCCGCGCCGGGGGCGACGGTGGTCGTATCGAACGAGGTCCACGCCATCGGATCGACGAAGTCGCCGTAGACCGTCGCGCCGCTGTCGCCGTCCGCGGGCGCCGCGTCGTCACCGCCTGTCCCCGGCGCGTCCAGGCCGTCGAAGCCGATCCTGCCGCAACCCGTGGCGAGGGCGAGGGTCGCGAGGACAAGGCGTGCGTACGGCTGCACGTGGCCAGCGTACCTCACAACCAGGCGGCGGCGCGGACCTGGGTGAGCGCCGCTTCGCCCGCGATCAGACCCGCGTCGTCGGCGTCGTGGATCGCGAGACCGATCAGGTCGCCACCGGCGGGGGCGGCACCGAACGCGGCGTCGACGGCGATCCACGCGCGGCCGGTCCACGACACGGCCCAGCGGTGACGGACCAGGCGGTCACCATCGATCCGGAGGCCGGTGACGACGCGCGTCGGGATGTTCGCGCGCGTGGCGATCGCGGCGTAGGCGAGCGCGAACGTGGTGCAGTCACCGGCGGTCGCTGCAGCCGCGTCGCGCGGCGTCGGAGCCCCGGCGCGAAGGTCGGGCGAGATGCGCGCGCGCACGGCGCCGACCAGGGACGTGATGTCGCGCATGCGATCGGCGCCGGGCTCGCCGGGTGGCAACTCGCCCGGGAGCCATGGCGAGAGGTCGAGCTCGAGGCTCGCGTCGGCCACGTGCGCTGCCTGCGCGGGGACGGCGGGTAGCGCGAGATCGCCGATCAGCGCGAGTCGATGCCCACGGTGGCGCGTGCCGGTGAGCGGGACCGAGGTCGCGGACACGAGATCGACGAGTGGAAACGGCGCGCTCGCCTGCGCGTCGGTCGCGCGCATCGCGATCACGCCCTCGCCATCGACGACGCGCGCCGGCGATCCATCGGCCCCGAGATCGATCGTTGCCTCGACGATCGGCCCCGCTTCGAGCGCGAGCCGCGCGACCAGGCGGGCAGGGGCCACGGGATCGATGTGGCCGTGGCCCACGATGAAGCCACGGGCCGGGAGGAACACGGCGCCCGTGAAGTGACCATCACGGCGCAGCAGCAGCGGCACGAGCTCCGCGGGCAGCGCGTTTGCCGGAAGCGTGCGATGGGTGCCGTCGAGATCGACATGCCAGCCGCGCGCATCCCGATGTGCCTCGCCACCGCGCTCGCCGACGCCGCGCTCGGTCCAGCGTACGCTCGACGGCACGAGATCGCGCGACGCGTGGATCTCGATGGTGGTGGTCAGCGCGACCGGCGCGTCGCCGCGCAGGAACTCGAGCGCTTCGGTGCGGCGGAGCACGACGCCGGTGACCGACCAGCGCTCGGTCTCCACCGCGGTGCCGACCTGCGCCCCGCCGAGCCAGATCGTGTAGCGGCGCTGCTGATCACTCCGTCGCTCGTCGGGGACATCCGCACGTTCCGGCGGGGGCGTGTGGGCGCACGCGACCAGGACGACGAGGACAGCGCGGCGCACGAAAATGATCGTAGCCAGCGTCAGACCCGGGGGGCAAACTCGCGGCGTGTCGGAGCCGTGGTTTCTCGTCGGATGTGGTTACACGGGA
>JAYVLW010000842.1:0-5107 GCA_043759315.1 Myxococcales bacterium | reverse complement strand
ACGTCGAGATTCATGTTCTCGCGAACGTCATCCCCTTCACGCCGCCGAAAGCCGCGAGGTCCCGGCGTCCAAAGGGCGCAGGATGAGAACTACACCCTGACGTAAGGCTCGGGCGCAGGCTTCGCAAGCCGCGGTTACGCCCGGGACTCGTCGTCGGGTCGGGCGTCGTCTCGTTCGAGCCGCTCCTCGGCCTCGAGCCGATCCGCCAGCTGCGCGATATCTCCGCGCAGCGATGCGCCACACGAGCCACACACCGTCGCGGCGGCATCCACCACGGATGCGCAGGCCGAGCAGCGCATCACGCGGATGCGCCGCCCCAGGACGTGACCGCCGCCCGCCACACCGAACACGAGCAGCGGCGTGATGCTCGACGACGCCGCCGCGACGGCGACACCGACGCCCAGCACCGCCCCGCACATGAACCCTACCCCGCCGCGATGTGTGCGCCACCGGAACGCGGTCTTGCGCGGTGGTGGGGCATCCTCGGCGAGGTCGATGTCCTCGAACCTCACCGGTGCCGGGCGGTCGCTCGCGCCCTCGGCATCGGGTGCGATGCCGAGCCGCTGGCGCAACTCCGTGCGGCGCGGCGACAGCGCCATGATCCATTCGTTCACTTCGTCGCGCTGAGGTCCCGAGAGGCCCGCCGGCACACCCGCGCCGCGGACGACGGCTTGCACCGCGAGCAGGTACGCGAGCTCCGACATCGGCGCGTAGCCGGCACGCAGCACGTCATACTCGAGCGGCGAGTAGCCGCCGTTGAACCGGCCCGGCCGCGAATACTGCTGATACGCCGCGTTCGCCGCGAGCACGCCCAGGCCGAGGAACACCGTCGCGATCGAGCCGCGTTCGTGATCGCGATCGACGTCCACGTCGAGCTCGTTGGCCTCGCTGGTCCGGTACGGATCGACCGAGTCGGGCCGATTGACCACCGCGTGCGCGACCCCGAGCTCGTGCGCGATTGTTCCCGCGACATCGTCTTCGCCAAGGAACTCGACGCGGAACGTCAGCTCCTTCGGCGCTACCCGTGTCAGGCCCACGCGGGTCTCGGGCTTTCGCTCGGTCGGAGGAGCACCGAGCCGATCGTCGTTCAGCACGATCTCTCGATCGTTCCCTGCGTGCCATGCGAGGCGCCTCAGCACGGCGCGCACGCCACCGCGCGTCGCACGCCAGGGCTCCGGAAACGCGTCCGCGCCGGGCACCACAGGCGGCGCCAGCAACTTCGCCGCACCGCCACGCGCGATCAGATCGCCGAGGACGCCGAGCAGCGCGTCCCGTCGCTCCGTCGTCGGGCTGCGGGGTGGCATCGCCTCATCATGGCACGTCAGCATCTCCCGCACAGCTCGGGGCACGCGGCTTGCGTCTGTCTCGCTCCAAGGAGAACACACGATGAAACTCTTCAGCATCAAGCGACTCATCGGTCTCGGCGCCATCTACGGCGCGGTCCAGTACGCGCGCCGCCACGGCGGCCCGAAGAACGCCTTCAACGAGCTCATCGGGAGAGCCAAGGAGAAGATGAACGAGGCGAGGGACTTCGTCGGCGATGCGAAGCGCGAGGTGGCCGATGGCCAGGCACGGGACTTCGCCTCCGGCAGCGGCGGGTTCGCGAGCGAGGACAGAAGCGTCGATGGCGCGGGCTTGACTGGCTCGAATCAATCGAGCAACGGCCGCGGCTACTGAGCTGCCGCCCCGACGAGCAGCCGCCCGAGGTGCTCGCGCGCCCCGGGCGGGTGTCGTTTCGGGCTGCGCGCACCCGCGACGCCGCGCGTCGGCGCACGCGCGGCGTCTCAGTGCATCTGGGCAACGTGCTGCGCGCGGCTCTCCGCCTTGCGCATCTTCTTGCTGCGCGGCCCCGTCGCGTCCTCGCCGCGCGCCTCCGCCGCACGTGTTCGCAGATACCGCGCGAGGTAGATCCCGCTACCCACCACCGCCGCGACGATCGCGACGCCCAGCAGGCCGCGCTTGGGACCGATGTCCTTCGCCAGCTTCGCGCCCCCGCTTCCGACGCGCTTCGCGATACCGGCAGTGTTGCGGCCGAGTATTCTGGCGAAGTCCGCGGTGGCTCCGCCCACATTCGAGACCAGGTCTTTTGCAATTTCCATCATGTCCTCGATCAGTGCATCGGATGTGCCGCGGTCCACTCGACGGACCGCTGCGAGAACCTCTGTCGTCAGCGCGCGACGCCGCTTTGGTGTTCACGCGAGCTCATCATCTTCGGCGCCGCCGCGTTCTCGGCGAGCACCTGGGCCACCTCGAGCGACGGGCCCTGGACCCGATGACCGGGGTGGGGTCGGGCAGGCCGCGTGGTATCGCGTGGTGACAGCCCCGACGACGGTGGCTCCCAGCGTCACCGGCAACGGCGGCGCGTGGGACGCCGCGATCGTCGGGTTGCGCGCCGCCCCCTGACGCAGACGGACCAACTCCTTTGAGGGGCCATGGCGCACCGCGCCAATCCCGCCCGGCGGTTTTTGGTTGGAACACGGCCACGGGTGCGCGAAGTTCGCCCGCGATGAGAATCGCGCACTGCGTGATGGTGTTCGTTGCGTTCGGATGCGGCCCGAGCTCCCGCGGCGGCGGTGGCGATGATCAAGGCGGCGTCGACGCCCCGTACAACGGCCCCACCGGCATCTTGCGCGGCAGGGTGTGGGCGCCTGGACTAGCGCCCGGCATGACGGCGATGGGCGAGGAGATTCCCGTCGCCGGCGCCGCCGTCTACCTCACCGGCACGCGCCCCCCGCCGATCCCCAGCGGTGTCTACTGCGAGCCTTGCCAGGCCGCGCCCGCGGGTGCCGCCGTCAGCGACCCGACCGGTGCGTTCGTGCTCCCCGAGGCGATTCCCGGCCGCCGCTGGCTCGTGATCCAGAAGGGACAGTTCCGCCTCGAGCAGGAGCTCGACATCACGACGGGCGACGTCACGCTCGACAACACGCAGACCACGTTGCCGTCGCACATGGACCAGGCGAACGGCAAGTGGATCCCGCGGATCGCGATCGCCGCCGGAAGCTACGATCACCTCGAGAACATCCTCGGAAAGATGGGCATCGGTACCGTCGACGCGACCGGCGTTTTCGACGGCACAGCCGGCCAGCTCGATCTCGCCGATAACGGCGGCACCACCCTGGGCGTCTCGATCGGCAGCTTCGACGCGCTCGTCCGCGATCCGGCGAAGCTCGCGACCTATCACATCGTGTTCGTCCCCTGCTCGGGCGATAGCAACACGGCGGCGCTCCGCGACCAGCAGGTGCTGAAGAACCTGCGCGACTACGTGAAGGCCGGCGGCAAGCTCTACGTCACCGACTGGTCGGGAGAGTGGATGGACAACGTGTTCCCCGCCCAGGTCCAGCTCGGTGGCACTGGGTTCGGCGATCCGATCGACACCCCCGCGTCTGCCTACACCAAGGCCAGCGACTCGTGGACCACGTCGCAGTTCGGCACCGCCGACGGCGATGCGTACGACTCCAACGACGCTGACGCGATCGATCCGTCGCTCGCGGCCTGGCTCGGCGCGCAGCGCGGCCCGACGCCGTCGAGCGCGACCTCCGCCCCGATCAACGCGCACCACTTCGAGGCCGTCGACAACTGGAACTTCATCCAGCAGCTCACCCAGATCCAGATCGGCGTGGACACGAACGGTCAGCCGGTGATGGACACGCCGAAGGCCTGGGTCACCGGCACCAACTCCGGCCCGTTCGGCGGCGGCGCGCGCCACCCGCTGACCGTGACCTTCGAGCCGGCAGGCTGCGGCCGCGTGATGTACTCGACCTATCACACCACCGAGGGCGGCCACCGCGGCCTCTACCCGCAAGAGCGGATCCTGCTGTACCTGATCATGGAGATCGGAATCTGCAGCGACAATCCGGTGATCCTGTAGCCACCCACGTGCCCCTGCGCGCGCGAACCTGATCTCGCCTCAACTCGACCACTCGTCGACGGTCTCACCGACCGCTCGCGAGAGTTCGCCCGGCACGCTCACCGAACTCGAGACGCTGCGAGAGCGACGCGAAACGCACTGGCAACCGACGCTCGCGGTCGGGCACGCCACTCGCGCGCGCCGCGCGGCGGTCTCGGTCTCGCACTCAATCACAACGCTGAGATGGTTCGTACCTCCTACCAGGATGGCCGAAACTTCGAAGCGTTGCGTCGACGATGTTGGCGCGACACGTGACTTGCACGCCGCTCTCGACGCTGATGTAGTGAGCCGTGCAGAAGTACACGTCTGGCGCGCGCGCCCGCCAGCGGCTGGCGAACACCGTCCTCGCGGCGACTCTGGCGGTGCTCGTCGCGGGCTGTGGAACCGAATACATCGTTGCAGGAGCAGGTGCCCTCGGAGCGGTCGTGGTCAACAACGCCAAGAAGGGAGCGGCGGCGGGAACTGTCGCAGCGGCCGGCTACGCGGGCAGCGCGGACGAGACGACCGGGAAGCGACGGAGCGGGTACGGCGGCTCTGCGCAGGTGAGCAGTCAAGGCATCGCGAGCTCCGGTGGCTTGGGCCTCGCAGCAAGGTCTCGGTTCGAGATCGGCAGTTTCGGGTCCGACTATCTGTTTGGCGATCTTGATCTCGAAGTCGGTGGAGGGATGTGGCTCGCAGATCGCATCGGAGTGGGAGCCACTGCAGGTTGGCAGTATCGCGGCTACTTCGACACGCGGAACACGGTGCCGATCCGGGCGATCGTTTCCGCCGCCGTTCCACACGCCTTCATCTACAGCAGCGCACACATCTCGTGGAACGCCGATGACTGGTCAAGCTACGGGATCGATGGCAACGTCGTCCTCCGCTCCGATCCCGGGAACGCGCTCAGCATCGGGGTGAACTTCGAGAGCCAAGAACACAACGCCCGGGTCTTCGGGATCACCATCGGGTATGGAGGCGTCATCCGGCCGACTGTTGCGGGCGCGGGCGTCGTTCGTTCCCCGAACGCGTCGCCATAGGATGGCGTCGACGTCGGCGAGCGCATCGCGCTCCGTCAGCCGCGTCGCCTCCTCGGGGACCAGGGACAACCAGGGTGTGGAAGCACGCGCACGAGCACGATCCTGATCTGACTTTCGGAATGGTTCGATGAGCTGCGCGTGGTGCGACGCGTGCCTCCGCGCACGCGCACGCGCACGCGCA
>JAYVLW010000841.1:0-12212 GCA_043759315.1 Myxococcales bacterium | reverse complement strand
CAGCAGCCGGGGCGCGGCTGCGATCCCGTGCGCACCGCGGCGCATCCGGCGATGGCACCGCTGCTCGCGGCTGCGGTCGCCAGGGCGATCGGCGGCCAGCCCTTCGATGCGGTGTCGCGCGGCAAGGCCGGCTTCCTCGCGGCGAAGCGGCAATGGCTCGAGGAGCTGATCGTGCGCGCGGAGCAGGGCAGCCTCGTCGGCCTCGGTGAGGCGATCGACGTGGTGCAGACGAAGGTCAAGGCGGAGACGTTCGCGGACCTTCCCGATCTGCACGCGCGGTTCGCGGCGCTCGATCCCGCGGCCGCCCTCGCGCGGAGTCTCCGCGTCGGGATGATGGACGAGCTCGGCTGGCCCGCCCTCGAGGACGCCGCGCTCGAGCTCAACCCCGACGGCCAGACGCTGGTGTCCCTGCACGGTGGTCCGCCTGCGATCGTGTTGGTCACGAAGACGAAGGCGATCGCCGTCGGGGCCTCCGGACGGCTCGGCGTGCACGACCTCGTCATGCCGGCGAAGCACGAGCTGGTGACCGCCCGGTTCATCGGCGGGCAGTTCCTGATCGTGATCAAGGAAGGCTACAAGGCGCGCGGGTACTGGAGCTCCGCGCCCCGTGACGTGTTCGAGACCGAGACGTCGACCTACAGCACGAGCACGCTCGTCACGCGCGCGGCCGTGCTCGCGGACGGCGCATGGGTCGAGGACGGCACGCCGATCCGCGCCGGTGATCGCCGCGTGCCCGCGAACCCGAGCCTGATGGCGTGCGATGGGACGACGTCGTGGATCGGCGAGTTCAAGGACGGGCAACATCGCTGGCGCGAGGTATCGGCGAGCGGCGAGCCGGGCCGGTACAGCTGGCCGACCTTCATCGAGGCGGGCATCGAAGCCGACTGGAAGATCGATAGCGGCGCGTCGTACGTGCTCGCGACACCGGCGCTGATCGGCGTACGCGTGCGCTACCAGGGAACGAACCAGGACACCCTGGCGAGACGCGATCTCGTCACGATGGGCGGCGCGCGGTGGGCGGGCGATCAGTACCGCGCGGGCTGCGTGCTGAAGCTGCCGGGCGCGGATCAGCCGCGCCCGGTCGTCGAGGAACAACAGTGGCGCGAGGGCGTGACCTCGACGCTGATGGATCCGGACCGGAACCTGCGCGGCAGCAAGATCGGTCCCAAGGACAAGCGCTACCTGCGCGGTCAGGTGATGGCGCTCCCGCCGACGTACTGGCACCACTTCACACCACGCGATGAGGCCGGCTCGACCCGGATCCACGCCGCGACCGAGGCCGATGCGCGCGCCATGATCGCCGCGATCTCGCGCGAGGCGCTCGACAAGGGCAACCTGCCGAGCACGCTGCTCGACGGCACCCTCCCCGAGGTCACGCACCCACGGCTGCGCACGGGGCTCGTCGGGTTCGCGATGATCGCGGCGAAGCAGGTGTTCGATCGCGATGTTCTCGCCGCCGATCGGGCGCCTGGAAAGGCGACGGGCGCGGCCGCCGGTCCCGTGGGCCCGTCGGATCCCGTACTGCTCGCGGCGCTCGCCGGTTGGGCCCCCCGCATGTGGTCACAAGATGGACGCGCGTGGTCGCAGCTCGAGCAGACCGCGGCGATATTCGGGAGCGAGGATCGCTCCGACCGCTACGTCCACGACATTCCGCCGTCGATGGTGGACTGGCTCGACTTCGCGGTGTCGCGGTCCGCGCTGGCGTTCATCGCGCTCGCGATCGGTACGCCCGCCGAGAAGCGGAAGCCGGTCGCTGATCTGTTCGCTCAGATCGCGCGCACGCTGCCGCCGGCCGACAAGCTCCGCGTGTTCGACGCGCATGGCACGCTGGCGCTGCCGGGCGAGGGCGGCGGCGTTCGCATTCGCTGGTGGAACGGCAACGCGTACGTGACGAAGAAGGTCGGCTGGAGCGGCGAGGTGTTCCGGGTGCTCGAGTACGCACCGAGCGGCACGTTCCAGGCGCTGCCGGGGATGACGCAGACCAAGGAGGTGCGCGGGGCCCCGAGCCTCGGCGCGGATGCCGTGGACGCGCTGCTCGCGGCGGTGGCAGCCGGCACGACGTCGTGGTCCGAGGCGGCGGCGATGCGGCTATCGGCGGCGACCGGCCTGACCCCCTCGGAGGCGACGTTCCTGTGGGCCGGTGCCCCGAACTCGAGCGATCGGAGCGCGAACTTCCTGCCGAAGGAGCTGCGCGAACAGCTCGGCCTCAAGGCGACGCAGGCGGCGATCGCCCGCGACGGCCTGGGCACCATTCCGCTCGCCAAGCGGATCGCCGCGATCGACGAGGCCGGGCGTGCGGGCATCGCCGCGCTCGTCGACGGCTCGGCGGTGGAGGCGCTCGCCACGGCGTGGACGCGGCTCGTGGGCAAGAAGCTCGCGGTGCCCGAGGACCTGATCGGTGATGCCGATCGCGAGCTGCAGGCGCCGATCGAGCCGAGCCCCGCGCTCGCGATGATCGGCGCGGGCAAGGATTCGCCCGAGCTCGCCGTCGATGGCGTGTTCGCGCTCGACCGCTCCGGCACCGTGATCCGCGCGAGCAAGGCCGAGCCGCTGGTCGGCCAGGACAAGACCGGCGACGACAGCCCGGTGTTCACCGACAAGGTGCTGCATACGCTCACCACGTACCTGCCATTCCTCTACGCGGAGCTGCCGGCAGGGCACCCGCTGCGCGGGCAGGCCGCGGTGGCGCACGCGCTGGCCCTCCAGCGCCTCGCGAACCCGGCGCTGTGGCTCGAGGCGGGCTACCTGTATCTCGACGAGGCCGCGAAGGTCACGATCGATCGCGTGATCGAGAGCCTCGGTGGCGAGGCGCTCGTCGGGCTCGCCGACACCATCACCGGTCGCAAGCTCCCGGGTGGTGCGGTCGTGCGGCAGACCTCGCGCGTGGATCTCAAGCTCCAGCCGGCGACCCTCGACGCGAAAGCCATGGCAGTGCTCGGCAAGCTGCAGACCCAGATCTCGCAATGGGGCTACTCGGCATGGAAGTCGCTCGAGTACCTGCGCTCGCCCGGCCTGGCGCAGATGATGGCGCGGATCCGCGACACGCCGCTCGCCGAGGGGAGCTGGGAGCAGAACCCCGTGGCGAGCGCGCCGAAGGTCGTCGACAAGGCGGCCAAGAAGCTCGGTGTGAGCAAGGACGCCGCGGCCCTGTACCTCCAGTACCTGACGCTGCTGTGGCCGACGCCGAAGAACGTGCAGCAGTGGAACGGCTGGAAGCCCAAGCAGTTCGACGCAGCGAACGCCGAGCTGATCGAGAAGGATCTGGTGCTCGAGGCGAAGCGCGAGCGCGCCCAGCGAACGAGCTTCTTGCCGGGCGGCTGGGAGGCGCTGAAGTCGCCGCACCCGCCGTTCGAGAGCTGGAAGCTCGCGCTCTACGGGATGCGCAATGCCGCGGGCGATCCGGTGCCGCCGCTCGGGCGGTTCGTCGCGCTCGCTCCGTTCCACGAGATGTTCGCGGCCGCGTGGCAGCGGATCGAAGACGACGACACCCCGCGCTACGACGAGGTCAGACGATGAGCACGAAGAAGAAGTCGCCCGAACCGGCCGCACCACCGGCACCGTCGCGGGCGGTCCAGGCGCCGCCGCCCGAGGAGGTCTACGCCGAGGAGCTCGCGTTCCTCACGGCGTTCGATCCGGGGCCGCGCCCGCCGAGCTGGCGGCTGACACCGAAGGCCGTGGTGACGTTCATCCTCGGCAGCAAGGGCGAGGCGCTGCGCCACCAGGGCGCGGCGATGGTGATCAGCGAGAAGTTCGTCGGCGATCGCGCGATCGTCGAGCGCTGCGTGGTGACGCTCGCGGGCGAGCGCGGCCTGCTCCTCGTCGGCGAGCCGGGCACCGCGAAGTCGATGCTGTCGGAGCTGCTCGCCGCGGCGATCAGCAACGACTCGTCGCTGACGGTACAGGGCACGGCGGGCACCGCGGAGGAGCACTTCCGCTACGGCTGGAACTACTCGCTGCTCATCGCGAAGGGACCGCACCCCGAGGCGCTTGTCCCCTCGCCGGTGCTGACGGCGATGCGGCGCGGCGGCCTGGCGCGCGTCGAGGAGATCACGCGCTGCCTCCCGGAGGTGCAGGACGCGCTGGTCTCGATCATGAGCGATCGGCGGCTCAGCGTGCCGGAGCTCGGCGCGGTCGAGCCGGCGCAGCGCGGCTTCAACGTGATCGCGACCGCGAACCTTCGCGACAAGGGCGTCTCCGAGATGTCGGCGGCGCTCAAGCGCCGATTCAACTTCGAGACGGTCGCGCCGATCAGCGACCTCGCACGCGAGACCGAGCTCGTGCGGCGGCGCGCGAAGCAGATCGTCGCGGAGGCCGGAGCGCCGCTGGCGGTCGACGACGCGGTGCTCGAGGCGCTGGTCACCGTGTTCCGCGATCTTCGGCTCGGGCGCACCGTCGAGGGCTGGAGCGTGGAGAAGCCGTCGTCGGTGATGTCGACCGCGGAGGCGGTGGCGGTCGCGTCCTCGATCGGGCTCGCGGCGACCTACTTCCCGGGTGATCGCGATCTCGCGCGCCTGCTGCCCGAGTACCTGCTCGGCGTGGTGATGAAGGACGAGCCGAAGGATCGCGGCAAGCTGCTCGCGTACTGGGACGCGACCGTGAAGCGGCGCGCCGAGGGCGAGGCGCGGCTGTGGAAGTCGCTGCACGAGCTGCGGCGGGTGCTCGAGGCCTAGTGACCCGCGCTCTCGACGCGAGCGACGATCCGGCGCGCGCGATCACCGAGCTGGCCGCCGCGACCACGCCGTGGCTGTACGGGGTACGCCATCACTCGCCCGCGTGCTCGATCGCCCTGCCGTCGTTGCTCGATGCACTGCAGCCGACCGCGCTCGCCCTCGAGCTCCCCGCGGATCTCGGCGGGTGGATCGAATGGCTCGGGCACCCCGAGGCCACGGCGCCGCTCGCGGTGGCGGCGGTCTCGCAGCGCGGCGATGACCTCGGGTTCTATCCATTCGCGGACTTCTCGCCGGAGCTGGTCGCGATCCGGTGGGCGCGCGACCACGGCGTGCCGGTCGTCGCGGTCGATCTTCCGTCCGCTGCGCGGCCACCGCGCGAGCATGGCGGCGCGGTGCTCGGCATCGCCGATCGACTGTCGGGCGCCGACGACGATTCGTGGGAGCACCTCGTCGAGGCGCCCGCGACGCTCGCGGAGCCGGAGCGCGTGCGGCGGGCGGCGCTGCTCTATGGCTGGGCACTGCGTCTCGATGCCGCGCGCGGCGATGGCGTATCGCAGCTCGATCTCGCGCGCGAGGCGCACATGCGCGCCGAGATCGCGAAGCTCACGGCGAACACGGGCGCGCGGGTCGCCGCCGTGGTCGGCGCGTTCCACGCCCCGGCGCTGCTCCCGAAGCCGACCCTGTGGATGCCCCCGGCGCCGTGGCCCGGCCAGGATGGCAAGCGGGCCGAGCTCGTGTCGTCGCTGATCCCGTACGCGTTCGAGCTGCTCGACGCGCGGAGCGGCTACCCCGCCGGCATTCGCGATCCGCAGTGGCAGCAGCGGCTGTGGGCCACGCAGCGCGGTGGAGCGCGCAGCGATCACGAAGAGATCGATCGCAGCGAGGTCACCACCCTGGTCGCCGCGTGCCTCGTCGAGATCACGCGCGCGGTGCGGGCGATGGGGCTGCCGGCGAGCGTGCCGGATGCACACGCGGCAGCGGAGATGGCCACGTCGCTCGCGCGGCTGCGCGGTCTCGCGGCGCCCGGCCGGCGCGAGCTGATCGAGGCCGTGCAGACCGCGCTCACGCACGGCGAGCTGCTCGGGCGTGGGCGGATCGTGGCGAAGGCGATGGAGCAGGTCCTCGTCGGGCGGCAGCGCGGTCACCTCGCGCCGGGCACCCCGCGCTCGGGGCTGGCACCCCACGTGGCGGAGCTGTTCGCGGAGCTCAAGCTGCCGTTCGCGAGCGCGCAGACCTCGGCGGATCCGATCGATCTGCGGCTCGATCCACTGCGCAGCCTGCTCGATCGACGACGTCACGTCGCGCTGTGCCGGCTTCGCGCGTGCGGCGTGCCATATGCGACCCAGGCCGAATCGACGGCGCAGGCGGGGCTCGAGAGCCTGACCGTCGGCTGGCGGATCAGGCTGTCGCCGGCGACCGAGGCGATGATCGAGCTCGCGGGCCTGCGCGGCGTGACGCTGCGCCAGGCCTCGCAGGGCGCGCTGCGAGCGGAGCGCGCGCGGCTCGAGGCCGATGACAAGCTGACGGCGGTCGCCCTCGTCGCGCTCGCGGACGCCGCGGCGGAGGCGGGCGCCGGCGAGCTGGTGGTCGAGCTCCTGACAGAGCTGACCGGCAAGCGGCTCGCCGAGGCCACGCTCGCGGAGCTGATCGCGCTGCTCGGGTTGATCGATCGGATCTTCGCCGGGCACGTGGTCGCCTTGCCGACCGACGCAGCGCATGCGGTTCCCGGCGAGCTCGACGTGTTCGTCATGCCCGCGCTCGATCGCGACGCGGTGCTCGCGACCGCCGTGGCCTCCGTCCTCGGGCTCGCGGGCTCCGAAGCTCTCGACGATGCGAAGGCGCTCGCCGAGCTGGTGCGGGTGCTCGAGCACGCCATGCTCGGGGACAGCCGGCTGCGGTGGTCGATCGAGCAGCTCGTGACCACGGGCACGCCCGTGATCGCCGGTGCTGCGTCGGTCGTCCAGGTGCTGATCGGCGCGCGCACCGCGGAAGATCTGTCCACCGCGCTTGGCGGGTGGCTCGATAGCGGCGTCGATCCGGACACCCGGCGGTCGCTCGCGAACCGGCTGCGTGGTGCGCTCGCGATCGCCGCGCCGCTGTTCGAGGCCGCGCCGGTGTTCCTCGCCGGCCTGCTCGAGCGCGTGGAGCAGCTCGCCGATGCGGACTTCCTCGCACGCGTGCCGGCGTTGCGCCAGGGCTTCGAGGTGATGTCGAACGCGTCGCGCCGGCGCCTGCTGCGCGTGCTCGGCGATCGCCTCGGAGAGACCGATGCGCGCGGCCACGGCCTCGACGTGGTGACCGCGATCGCGCCCGAGATCCTCGCCGTCGCCGCCGAGGCGGATCGTGCGGGCCGCGAGGCGATGGGGCGGATCGAACGCCCGTCGCTGGTCGCGCCGCCGCCGGTCAAGGTCTCGACCGCCGCGCCGCGCCCGCCGTACCCGCACGACATCCCCGTGCGCGATCGCTGGCGGATGATCCTCGGGCACGAGCGCGAGCGGATGAAGCCGCGCTCGCAGCGCGCCGCGCGCGCGCTCGACGAGCTGTACGGGCAGGGCCACGGCGAGGGCTCGCGCGACGAGCTCGGCAGCGGCGGCGGGACCGAGGCCGGGTTCCCCACCGTGCGCGAGTGGCGCGAGGAGATCGAGGCGCTGTTCGGCGCCAGCGTCTACGAGGAGGTCGCGGCGCAGGCCGCGCACCACGGGCGGCTCGGCGCGCTTCTCGAGCTCGACCCCGCCCAGGTCACGCCCTCCGTCGAGCTGCTCGAGCGGGTGCTCTCGCTCAAGGGCGGGCTCGGCGAGGCACAGCTCGGGCGGCTGCGCGCGATCATCCGGCGCGTCGTGGACGAGCTGGTCAAGGAGCTCGCGGTCCGCGTGCGCCCCGCGCTGATCGGTGCGACCAGCCCGCGCGCGACGCGTCGGCCGAGCTCGGTGCTGCACCTCTCCCGCACGGTCGGCGCGAACCTCGCGACGGTGCGCCGCGATGACGAGGGCGAGCTGCACCTGCTTCCCGAGCGCCTCTACTTCAAGCAGAAGAGCCGCCGGCACATGGACTGGAACATCGTGCTCGTCGTCGACGTGTCCGGATCGATGGAGCCGAGCGTGATCTACAGCGCGATGATGGCGGCGATCCTCTCGGCGGTGCCGTGGATCAGCGTCAAGTTCGTCGCCTTCTCCACGGAGATCGTGGATCTCTCGGAGCACGTGGGCGATCCGCTCGCGCTGCTGCTCGAGGTCGCCGTCGGCGGCGGCACGCACATCGCGAAGGGCCTGCGCTACGCGCGGTCACTCGTCCGTGTCCCCCAGCGCACGATCGTCGTGTGCCTCAGTGACTTCGAGGAGGGCTTCTCCGTCGATGGCCTGCTGGGCGAGGTCCGGGCCCTCGTCGAAGCCGGCGTCACCTGCCTCGGCCTCGCGGCGCTCGATGACCGCGGCGCGCCGCGCTACGCGGTGCCGATCGCCGAGCAGATCGTCGCCGCCGGCATGCCGATCGCGGCGCTCACCCCGCTCGAGCTCGCGCGCTGGATCGGAGACCGCATCCGATGACGCGCCCGCAGATCGCAGCCGACGTCGCCGCCGCGCTCACCGCGGCGATCCCCGCGCGCCTCGTCAAGAAGCTTGACGCCAGCCCCGAGCTCGCGGCGAGCTGGACGTGGACCGCCGCCACGGTCACCACCGACAAGGGCGAGGTCGTCACGCTCACGGTCGCCGACGGCATCGCGACCGGCGTGAGCTGTTCGTGTCTGCTCGCCCCGAAGTGCCTGCACGTCGCCGCGGTCGTCGCGCTCCTCGATCCGGCCGACCGCGTCGCCGCTGCACCTGTCGTGGCCGAGGTCACCGGGCTCGCCGAGATCGAGACCTCGGCGGCCGCGCCGCAGGTCGCGCGCGACGCGTTCCGGATCACCGCCGACGTGCTGGCCACCGGCGCCGAGACCACCGGTGCATTCGTGCAGGCCGAGCTGCTGCGCTCGATCCACGCGTGCCGCACCCACGGCCTCCACCGCCTCGCGACCACGCAGACCCGCATCCTGCGCTCCGTGCGCGAGCTGCGCGCCGATCGACCCGAGTTCGATCTCGAAGTGCTGACCGCGGATCTCCGCGACGCGCTCGACGTCGCGCACGCCCTCGCGGGCGGCGCGGCCACCAGCGCGCTCGTCGGCACCGCGCGCCGCGCGTACACCACCGTCGGCAGCCTGCGCCTGCGCGGCGTGCTCAGCGAGGCCGTCGTCGCGCGCAGCGGCTACGCCGGTGCGATCACGTACCTCGCCGACGATCGCGGTCGCCTCTACACGCGCGCCGACATCGCCCCCGGCGACGCGGGTCGCGCGGCCGGTGCCTACGATGCACCCGCGAACATCGGTGACGCGGTGCTCCCGCATCGCGAGCTGTGCCGCTCCGGCCTGTTCGTCTCCGAGGCCACGGCGTCGAGCGACGGCCGCCTCGGCGCCGGGCAGAACGTCCGCGCCGTGCGCGCGAGCGAGCCCTCGACCTGGGACCACGAGGCGCTCGCACCGCGGTGGGCGGCGTCGCTCGCCGATCAGCTCGCCGCGTTCGCCGCCCACGATGCCACCGCGGAGGCGCTGCGCCCCGCGGGCTGGGACCTCGTGTTCGTCGCCGGCACCCTCCTCGGCGGCGGCCCGCACGGCGTCGGCCTCGCCGTCGACGGCCTGCTGATCCGCCTCGTCACGGCCCACGATCAGCGCGTGCTCCCCGCGCGCGACAACCTCGCCGTCCTCGCGCGCTCCCCCGGCCTCGCGATCCGCGCGATCGGCCGCGTTCGCCTCGGTGCACCTCGCCAGCTCGAGCTACTTGCCCTCGCCCCCGCACCCGGCGAGCTGCGCCTGCCGATGGTCGATGCGTGGCACGGCCGCGCGAACCTTCACTACGATCGCCTCTCGCTCCCCTCGCTCGGCGACGCGCGCCCGGTCCTCGCCGCGATCCCACAGCCTACCGACGACTTGCTCGCGCCGCTGCGCCGTCGCGTGGAGCGGGTGGTCCAGGGCGGCGTCGGCACGCTCCCCACGCACGCGATCGTCGAGCTCGAGCGCGAGGCCGTGGCGATGGCCGAGCGCGCCCTTCGCGGCGGCGCCGACGTGCTCCGCGATCTCGCGGCGATCGCGCACGATGCCTCGCGCGCGATGACCGGTTCGCGCCGCGCAGTCGATCGCTCGACGTTCGCGCGCGCGTGGCTGCGCGCCGCTCTGTACGAGGACGCCGCACGTCGCCGGCTCAGCGTCGCGAGCTGGTAGTCGGACCGTAGCTGGTCAGGCGGGCACGGAGCAATCAGAGGGCGTCAGCGCGCGTCGAGGCACGCGCGGACGCAGGCGAGCAGCGAGTCCGGCGTGAACGGCTTCTGCAGGAAGTTCACGCCCGCCCGCAGGGGCACCTCGCGGGCCACTGCGTCGTCCATGAAGCCGCTCGCGTAGAGCACGCGGGTCCCGGGTCGCGCGGCCTGAAGGCGCGCCGCGAGGTCACGGCCCGACACACCACCGGGCATCGCCATGTCGGTCAGCACGAGATCGAACACGTCGGTGGTGTGCTCGATCCACGCGAGCGCCTCGAGTCCGGAGCCCAGCGCACGCACGCGGTACCCCTCGGCCTCGAGGACGGTCTGGATCAACGACCGCACGGCGTCCTCGTCTTCGACGACGAGCACCGATCCGGCGACCGCTCCGGGTGCCGGTGCGGGGAACACAGGCACCGTCTCGTCGACCACGAACCGGGTCTCGCGCGCCGACGGCAGCAGCAGGCTGAAGGTGCTGCCGCGCCCGACCTCGCTGGTCACGGCGATCGCACCGGCGTGTTGCTTGATGATCCCGAACACGGTGGCGAGGCCGAGGCCTGTCCCCTTGCCGACCTCCTTCGTCGTGAAGAACGGGTCGAACACCTTCGGCAGCAGCTCGGGCGGAATCCCCATCCCCGTGTCGGTGACGCGGATCCGGGCGTAGGCGCCGGGCGCGAGGTCGGGCATCGCGCGTCGGTCCTCTTCGTCGAGGACGAGCACCGAGGTCGCGATCGTGAGCGTGCCACCATCGGGCATCGCGTCGCGCGCGTTGACGACGAGGTTCATCAACACCTGATCGAGCATGTTCGCGTCGGCGCGCGCCCAGATCGGATGGTCCGCCAGGTCGAGCGAGACCTCGATGTGCTGGCGCACGACGAGCTCGAGCATCTTCAGGAGGTTGACCACGGTGCCGTTGATCTCGAGATCGCGCGTCTGCAGCACCTGCTGGCGGCTGAACGCGAGCAGCTGTCGCACCAGCCCGGCCGCGCGATCCGCGGCCGTCGCGATCGAGGTCAGCGAGTCGGACGGAGTCGTGCGCTGCAGGAGCGCCGTGTTCGCACCGATCACCGTCAACAGATTGTTGAAGTCGTGCGCGATGCCACCGGCGAGGTGCCCGATCGCGTCCAGCTTCTGCGACTGCCGCAGGTGCTCTTCGACGAGCAGCCTCTCGGTGATGTCTACGGCATACCCGTGCACGGCGTGGAGCAGCGCCACGGGATGGAACGTCCACGCGAGCGTGCGCGTGCCGTGCTGCGTCTCGATCACCGCGGACGGACGAGCGCTCGCGAGAACAGCGCGCGCGATGTCGTGCATGTCGGCGGGCACCAGGTCTTCGATCCGCGCCGCGAACGCACGGGCGAGCTCGGTCGCGGCGACGTTCGCGAACACCATCGCGCCGTCGGCCGCGATCCGCACCACGGCCGTCGGGGACAGCTCGGGAAACAGCGTCAGCGCACGAGCGCGGTCCTCGGTCCGCCGTAGCAGCACGCCGCGGATCCGCAGCGCGAGTGCGCGCGGATCTGTCGACTCCGGCACGAAGTCGGCCGCGCCCAGCTCGAGCGCGCGCAGCGCCATCCCATCATCCCCATCGGCTGTCCGCACGAGCACCGGCAGCGTTGTCCCGGTCGCCCGCAGCTCGCTCAGAGTCGCGAGGTCCGCGACCACCACTGCGGCAACCGTCGCGAGCCGCGCCCGCGCCTCACGCACGGACTCCACGTGCTCGACCTGGAGCTCCGGACCGAGCTGGTCACCACCACCAATCGCGATGAACAACACCCGAGACATCGTCTCGTCGCGCGGAGTCAGCGGCGGAACGCGGTCGTCATCGCACTGGGCGAGACCCGCTCGACGATCCGACCGGTGATCAGAGGACGCCGCGTGGCGCCGGTCCCGTCCGCGATCTCCTGCTCGACGACGGCCGTTGCGGCCGCGGCCGCGCGCGTCTGATCGCCCGTGGGAGGGCGGAGGCGGCGGCGGGTTCGGACGCTGTACTGCATGGCCTTGGCTCGAGACTGACTCCCTTCATACGCCCACGGCATCGACCGCGCAACGGCAACTGTAGTAGCCGGTCTAGGCGTCGTGATCCCCGGTGCCTTCGACGAGGGCGTACGGCCAGGACTCGATGCTCGCCTTGAGGATGTCCGGGGTGGCCGGCACCGGCGGGATGGTCTGGGCGCGGGTGCGCGGCTTGATCTCGGGGACGGCCAGGCCGCAGCGCGAGAGCACGAACTCCACCGCCCGGACGCGCTCCTGCATCGAGAC
>JAYVLW010000840.1:0-2882 GCA_043759315.1 Myxococcales bacterium | reverse complement strand
CACGCGGCGGAACCCCCACTCGAGGTTCTTCATGAAGTAGTAGGAGTACCAGTACTTCACCACCTGCATGCGGGTGAGCCAGTTCTCCTGCTTGTTGCGCACGTCGACCCAGCCACCGACCGCGGCGATCCGCTCGTCCGTGAACCGGCGGATCAGCTGCCGGATCGCGTTCGCGTCGACCACCACATCGGAGTCGACGGAGACGATGATCTCGGAGTCGGCCTCGCGGGTGGCGCGGATGATCGAGCGTCGCTTGCCCATGTTCTGGGTGTTGCGGATGATCTTGAGGCGCCCGCCGGACTTCTTCGCGATCTCGCGCGCCTGTTCGTAACTATCATCCGTCGACCGGTCATCAATGCAGATGATGTTGAGCTTGCCGGCCGGGTAGTCCGAGTCCAGGAGACTCTGGAGCGTCTCCTTGATCGCGGCACCCTCGTTGAACATCGGGATCACGGCGGTGACGGTCGGCTCGTAGTCATCCCGGGTCTCGTCCCAGGTCTTGTGACGAGCCAGCCTCAGCAGGATGCCGGCGACATAGCGGTTCACGAAGACCACCACGGCCAGGCAGTGACACAGCACCCAGAGCATGTGGGTGGTCACGCGAGGCTCCGCGGCGACGTGTGGAAAGACAGTCGAGGTTTCACGGTAAGGAAGCTATGGAAGTGCTCGGGGTGTTAAGAAGTGACCCGGGCAGTCAGGGCAAACTAAGATGATTCGCTCAATAACTCAAGTTGGTTGACGCATGTTGCCACATTGGCCGGACCCCCATCACCGAACCTCAGGAAGTTGAGGGGGACGTGGTGTTTTCACCCATCCCCCACGCGATGAGCCCAGCGGTGGTGCGGGTCGTGATAGCCGTCTTGCTGATCACGAGGTTGCACGTCTCCGCGGTGGCTGGGCCACTGGATCTACAGCCGGCTCCGCACCCCACCCATGATCCAAACGCCCGAGGTGCTGACAGTCCGTGGCTGGACCTTTCGCCGGCACCGGTGCTCGCCGTGCATGGCCACGACAACCTCCGGCGCACGCACAAGCTCGCCGCGAGCCTGACGCTCGCCGGAATCTACGCAGCGTTCGGGACCTGGACCTATTTCGCCTGGTACCGGCAACACAAGCCGCTCGCGGAGTTCAGGTGGGGCGGCGACGGTAACTGGAAGCTGTGGAGCGACGACGAAGGCTGGTTCGGCTCCAAGCGATATGCCGCCGGTGCCGACAAGCTCGGGCACGCGTGGGCGACCTACGGGCTCGCGCGCGGTGGCACCGAGCTACTCTCGCAGTGGGGTGGGTTTCCGAGGCTGCAGTCCGCCCTGATCGGCGCGGCGCTCTCGGAGGCGCTGTTCTTCGGCGTCGAGGTGAAGGACGGCTTCTACTACGAGTTCTCGTACGGCGACTTCGCGTTCAACACGCTCGGCGCGGCGCTCTCCCTGGCGATGTCGCTGTCGCCGCGGTTCGACGAGCTGTTCGACTACCGGGTGCAGTACTGGCCGAGCCAGGCGTACGTCGATCAGCTCGAGGGCGGCAACGTCAACATCGCCGAGGACTACACCGGCGAGACCTACCTCGTCGCGCTTCACCTCGGCGGCATCCACGCGCTGCGCGACATGAAGTACGGGACGTGGTCGCGGTTCGTCGATCTGGCGGTCGGCTACGGGAGCGACGGCTACAAGCCCGAGCAGCCGCTCGGGTTCCCCAGGTACCGCGAGAGCAAGCACGCCTACATCGGGGTCAGCGTCAACGCGCAGGGCTTCTTCGACTGGCTGTTCGAAGGGCGCTCGCGCCCGGCGAGGAAGATCACCCACGGTTTGTTCGAGGTGTTCAACCTGCCGTACGGGTTCGTGCCGGTGGTCGATCGCGAGACCCTGCCGAACGGGATGGTCGACCCCGGGGGCGCGTAGCCGTGCCGGGCACAGATCGGTGAAACCGATCGCGCGGGCGGTTGTCCATCTCACATGCACGGCGGCATCGGGCTCGGGCTTGCGATGGCTGTCGCGTGCGCAGGCCTGGGCGCCTGCCACACCGAGTTCGATCCGTGCGACGAGCTCGAGTTCCGCGAGTTCCCCGATACGGCAGCGGCGATGACCGCGATCCTCGACGAGGCCGGGCCCGCGAAGGTCTACGCCGTCGGCGAGTACCATCCGACGCGGGTCCCCAGCGGTGCGCGTACGCCGCTGTCGCGGTTCACGAGCGAGATCGTGGACCTGCTGGTGCCGCGGTCGCGCCACCTCGTCGTCGAGACCTGGCTCGATGACGACTGCGACGCGACCGGCCGGCAGATCCGCAAGGAAGTGCAGGACGCGACCGGCCGGCCGCCGGGCACGGGCACCGACATCGAAGCGCTCGTGATGCGCAGCCGGAAGAAGAAGCTCGAGACGCACGGCCTGCCGATGACCTGCATCGAGCACGGATCGCTGCTCGATCCGACGGGCCGCGTGGATTTTCTCCGGTTGCTCGAGCTCATCACCGAGAAGCTCGCGAACACGACGCGCGCGCTCGTCAGTGATCGTGCGGTGATCGTCTACGGCGGCGCGCTGCACAACGATCTGTACCCGCGCTGGCCGCTCGCCGACCTGTCGTACGCGCGGGGGCTGCAGAAGGATCTCGGCGGCGGCGTGATCGAGCTCGATCTCGTCGTGCCCGAGGTCGTCGCGCCGATGCCGATGGTGCGGCTCGAGGACTGGTTCCCGCTGATCGGCCGATCCGCGCCCGATCGCGTGATCGTGTGGCAGCGCGGGCCCGAGAGCTACGTGCTCATTCTGCCGGCGAAGGATCTGCTGACGGCGAACGTGGCAAAGCCGGCGGTTCGTCCGAACTAGCCGCGCGGTGCGCGCGGAGCCACAACCGGATCCCGGCGCCGGTCCCGGCGAGCATCATCAGCAGCAGGA
>JAYVLW010000839.1:0-6154 GCA_043759315.1 Myxococcales bacterium | reverse complement strand
CGGGGTGTTCCACTTCCCGTTCGGCCAGCCGCTCGGCCCGGTGGACGATGTCCAGGTCGTCGACTTCTGGCAACCGGCTCGCGCCGGAGGCACCGTGCTTCCGGTGGTGTACTGGCGTCGCGACCCGAACCAGTACACCCACCGCATCGAGTGGATGTTCCCCGCGGGCACGGTGTTCGGCGAGCTGCTGTTCATGGTCGACGGCGGCACGCTGTATCCGTTCGAGATCCGCACGCGCACGCGGACCGTGGGCGGCTGGGAGGTCGACGTGTACCGGCCGTTCCCGCGGGCCACGGAGCTCGCGGATGCACTCGAGCGTCGCCGTGGGGAACGCCCGGAGTGGGCGCAGTCGGTCCCGATCACGCGGCTCGTTGCCAGCCTGCGCGACCAGCAACTCGCCACGTTCGGCCTGGCAAGCACGCACTTCCCGGGTGCCTTCCCCAACCGCGCGGCGGGGATCGACGCATTGTCCGGACTCGCCGGCTCCGACGCCGATCTGATCCACGAGCTGCTCCGGTCGACACCCTTCCGCTCGGCGCGCGGTGTGCCATGGAAGCAGAGCGGCACGCTGACGGCGTGGTCTGCCGGCGCCGCGGGCCGCGGGTCGATCGTTCCCCGCGGCTACGCTGCCACCGCCGTCGAGGTCAGCGAGGGTTCGTGCGATGGCTGCCACCGCGATGCTGGGCGTCCGTTCAAGACCTGGTACAGCAACATCCTTGCCTACGGCGAGCTGTGGGGGAACGACGAGATCTTCACGTGGCATCCGTTCACGCTCGCGAAGTTCGTCGACGCGCAGGGGCATGTCGTCGACTTCAACTACGACAATCGCCAGATCCGTCCTGACTTCACCGCAGCGGGTCTGGTGGCGCCATACCAGCCGGCGCTTCACGGGCCCACGCACTACAAGCGGCTGGTGCGCGAGTGGACGGACTTCGCTTACTAATGCAGCGCCGTACGTTCCTCGGGCTCCTTGGTCTGGGTACCGGCGCTGGTGTCGCGGCGACCCTCATCGGTTGCGACGCTGGCGCCGGTACCGATTCGTCCCCCGGCACCGCCGACGCCGGGCCTGCGGATGGGGCCGCGGGCCCAGGCGATACGTCGTCGACCGACGCCTGCACGCCGGTCCGCGTGCTCGTGCACGACACCAACGCGCAGGCGCTGTATCTCGACGGAACGCTCGGACCGCTGACGGGGGTGATCCGCGTCGCCGATCTCGTCGCGGGCACCGCGCTGACCCTCGACTTCTGGCACGGTCACGGCGGAATGCAGCACCGCTTCACCCTGACACCCGCGGTGTTCGAGCAGCTCAAGCGCGGGGTGAAGGTCACGGTGGGAACCACGATGGTCGATGGCCACGCGCACACGTTGTTCATCGATCCGCTCGACGAGCACTACCGGGTGACGGGTGCGCCGGATGTCTCGATCGACCTCGGGTGCTGAGCTCAGTCGCGGTGGTACGGCTCGCCGCGGAGGATCTTGAAGCCACGGTAGAGCTGTTCGAGCACGAGCAGGCGCACGAGGCGGTGCGCGATGGTCAGCTGGCCAAAGGCGATGAGCTTCTTCGCCCGTTTCTTGAGGACGTCCGTGTGGCCATCCGCGCCGCCGATCGCGAACACGACCGGCGCTCCGCCGCCGTGTGATTGCTCCGCACCGAGGATGTCGTTCGCGAAGGCAAGGCTGGTCACCGACGCGCCCTTCTCGTCGAACGCGTAGAGATGTGCGTTCTCCGGGAGGGACGCGAGCAGCGCCGCTTCGTCCTTCGCCTCGGTGACGGCGAGCGTGCAGAACGGCCTCAGCCGCTTGCGGTACTCGGCCTCCGCTTCGACGAAGTACGACTCCTTGAGCCGACCGACGACGGCGAGGGTCAACTTCACGAAACGGCGTCGTACGATTCGTCGGCCGGGATGCGCGCCTCGGCCGGTACGTCGATCGGGATCCGCGGCGCGTCGCTCCACAGACCTTCGAGGTCGTAGTGCTCGCGGGCGCTATGGAGAAACACGTGGATCACGAAGTCGCCGTAGTCGAGCAGCGCCCACTGACCGGTGCGCGCCCCCTCCGAGCCGATCGCGCGCATGTCCTCGAGCTTGAGGCCCGCGCTGATGCCGTCGGCGATCGCGTCGACCTGTCGATCCGAGCGCCCCGAGAGTACGAGCTGGTAGTTGCAGAACGAGCACAGATCGCGGACGTCGAGCAGCACTGGCTCGAGCGCCTTGCGATCGAGGCCGAGCTCGAGCGCACGGAGCGCGCCGTCGAGTCCCTCGGTTGTGGCCGGAGGGCGCGGCGATCCATCGGTCGCGATCGGCCTCGCCTTGCGGTTGTTTCTCGTCCCGACGTTCGGTTTCTTCTTCTGGGTCATGCTTCGCTCGGTTCTCCTGATCCCCTACGTCCTGACCTGTCCGTTACCACGGACCACGAACTTGGTGGTGGTGAGGCCCTCCGCACCCATCGGGCCGTAGGCGTGAAGCCGGGTCGTCGAGATCCCGATCTCCGCCCCCAGGCCGAGCTCGCCACCATCGGCGAACCGGGTCGAGGCGTTGACCATCACGGTCGACGAGTTGACCTCGGCGAGGAACCGCTCCCCGACGGCGATGTCGGTGGTGAGGATCGACTCGGTGTGATCCGACCCGTACCGCTCGATGTGAGCGATCGCGGCATCGATGCCGTCGACGACCTTCGCCGCGACGATGAGATCAAGGTACTCGGCGTACCAGTCCTCCTCGGTCGCCGCGCGGACGGCGGCGCCGCCGAGCCGCTGCATCGTCTCGTCGCCGCGCAGCTCCACCGTCGGTAGCGCCGCGACCAGCCTGGGCACGAACGCCGGGGCGATCGCTCGGTCGATGAGGACCGTCTCGACCGCGTTGCACACGCCGGGGCGCTGGACCTTCGCGTTCGCGATGATCGCCGCCGCGTCGTCGAGGTTCGCCGCCGAGTGCACGTAGATGTGGCAGACGCCCTTGTAGTGCTTGATCACGGGCACGCGCGCGTGTTCGGCGACATAGCGAATCAAGCCCTCGCCGCCGCGCGGGATGCACAGGTCGATCAGGTCGTCCATCTTGACCAGCTCCGCGATGGCCTCGCGGTCGGTGGTCGGGACGAGCTGGACAGCCGTCGCCGGCAACCCGGCCGCCGCCAGGCCGGCCTGCACGGCGCGGAGCAGCGCGCGGTTGGATTCGATCGCCTCGCGCCCACCGCGGAGGATGCACGCGTTGCCGGCCTTGAGGCACAGCGCCGCGGCGTCGGTGGTGACGTTGGGCCGCGCCTCGTAGATCATCAGGATCACGCCGAGCGGGATGCGCACGCGCGAGATCGCGAGACCGTTCGGGCGGGTCTCGGGGCGCTCGATGCGGCCGATCACCTCGGGCGCCGCGGCGACCTCGGAGACCGCGCGGGACAAGCCCGCGAGCCGCTTCGGATCGAGGCGCAGGCGATCGACCATCGCGGGCGCGAGGCCGGCGGTCTCGGCGGCCGCGAGGTCCTTCGCGTTCGCCGCGAGGATCTCGGCGGCCTGGGCCTCGATCGCCTGTGCGATCTCGATCAGCGCCTTGGTCCGGACGGCCTGGGAGGCCTTGGCGACCACACGCGCAGCGGCGCGCGCATCTTCGGCTGTCTTGCGCAGCTCGCTGGTCACAGAATCACGAGATCATCTCGGTGAATCGCCTCGTCGATGGACTTGTATCCCAGCGTGGCCTCGATAGCGGCCGATTGCAAGCCTGAGATCTGGCGGAGGTCCGCGGCGGGGTAGGCGACGAGACCTCGAGCAATTTCAACACCTGCGGCGGTCACGACGCTCACCGTCTCGCCGAGCTCGAAGTCACCGTGGACCGCCGTGATGCCGGCGGGCAGCAGGCTCTTCCCGTTGTCCTTGAGCGCGCGGACGGCACCCTCGTCGACGACGAGCTTGCCCTCGGGCTTCGCGCCGTACGCGATCCAGTGCTTGCGCGAGGACAGGGTCCCCGTGCCTCCGCGCGTGGCAGGAACGAACAGGGTGCCGATATCCGCGCCCGACAGCACGCGGACGATCACGTCGGGCTCGCGGCCGGGTGCGACGATCGCGGGCACCCCCGTGCGGGTCACGATCCGGGCGGAGCCGACCTTGCTCGCCATCCCGCCCGAGCCGACGCCACTCGTGGATCCACCGGCGACCGGCGCGGCTTCCCGGTCGATGTCGCGCACGATCGGCATGCGCACGCCGGCAGCGTCGCGCACCCCTTCGACGTCGGTGAGGATCACGAGCGCATCGGCGGACACGAGGTTGCAGACCAGCGCGGCGAGCTGATCGTTGTCGCCGAACTTGATCTCCTCGCTCGCGACGGTGTCGTTCTCGTTGATGATCGGCACCACGCCGTGATCGAGCAGCGCACGCAGCGTGAGTCGCGCCGAGAGGAAGCGCCGGCGATCGCCGAGATCGTCGTGAGTGACGAGCACCTGGCCGATCGCGAGGCCGTGGGCCGCGAACGCGTGCTCCCAGTGTTGCATCAACAGACTCTGTCCCACGGCCGCTGCCGCCTGCAGCGCGGGCAGCTCGTGCGGGCGACCGGGAAGGCCGAGTCGGCGAATGCCGAGTGCGATCGCCCCGGAGCTGACGACGATCACCTCGACGCCGCGCCGCCGCACCTCGATGACTTGATCCGCGATCGCCGCGGGCCGCGCGGCCGGGCTATCGGCGAGAAGGCGGCTGCCGATCTTGACGACGACGCGCTTGCACTGCGCGAGCTGACTGCGCTCGGTGGTCATTTCTTCTGCGCGGCCGCGTACGCGCGCCACCGTCGGTCGAAGTTGTCGATCACCGTGTCGAGGAACGGGTTCGCCTCCGCGGAGAGCTGGGTCTCGACCGCCGCCACCGTCCGCGACAGGAAGCCGGTCTTCGCCTCGAGCGCCGTCTCCATCGCATGCTCGAGGCTATCCACGGCCTCGGCTTCGGTCACGTCGGTCTTCTTCGCGAGGAGGCGGCGGATCGCACCGCCGGTGGCGAGGTCCGCGAGCTCGAGCGGCGCCTTGAGCGTGGCGCGCGCTGCCGAGAGCGCACCGCGGCGGAACGGCGCGAAGCCGAGCGCACCGGGAGTCTGCTCGATCGCGCGCGCGATCTCCTCGCGCAGGGCGAGCGCGGTGGGTGCATCGAGCGCGAGCCCGGTGTGGAGGCGCGCACAGTAGTGATCGAACAGGGTCATCGTGACGAACGTGCGCGCGGCGGAGCGTGCGCGGTTGACCGTCGCCACCGCCAGCAGCACGCGCCGCGCTGCGCGGCCGGCGATCCGATAGACGATCCCGCTGGCGGCCATGTCGACGAGCCTGGGCGGCGGGTTCTTGCCGTGCACGAGGTGCGTGACCGCGTCGTCGTCGACATCCACCCCGTGCGCCGCGGCGATCCGCTTGTAGCCACCGCCCACCACCGCGGCCTTCGCCCAGTCGTCGAGGAACGGCACCGGGATGATGCCGGCGATGCTGCCCGCGATCGAGCGCGCGATGATCAGCCGGCGCTGCGCCGTCAGGTAGTCGCGCCGCGTGACGATCGCGGTGGTCACCGCGAGGGGCCCTTCGCGGGTGCGGGTGCGGGTGCGGGTGCGGGTGCGGGTGCGGGTGTCGGCGCGGCGGCCTCGCCGGTCTTGCGGATCGGCGGCGCGATGCCCTGCAAGAGGTTGTCTCGATCGTCGACCTCGCGCAGGCGCTCCGGCGTGGCGACGACCTCGCTCTCGGGCGGCGCGGCGATCGCGACCGCGGTCCCGACCGCCGTGACCTCCGACGTCATCGACACGCGCATCTTGAACCGGCGGCCATCGCGCTGGAACGTCACGGCCCCGGCCAGCTTGACCGACAGCGGTGCGCCCTTCTCGACGTCGAGCACCACCTCGCCCGCGAGCTCCTCGATCACCCGCTGCTCGCGCCACTTCTTCTGCGTGATCGTCTCCGGCGGGTTGGGGTTCGGGGTGGGCGACAGCTTGATCGCGATCTTCCGACCCGTGCGCCCGGCGACCGTGGCGGGCCCGAGATCGGTCAGCTCCGCGGCCGGCGCGAGCAGCTCCCAGGTGGCGCCGATCGACTGCGCGAAGCCATCGCGCTGGGCGGCCGGCTCGTCGGTACTCTCCGGAGCGCGCACGTGCCACCGCTGGTAGCGCGGCCGCAAGTACAGCTTGCCGCCGACGAACACGATCTCGCG
>JAYVLW010000838.1:0-3528 GCA_043759315.1 Myxococcales bacterium | reverse complement strand
CGAGCACCGTCTCGAACAGACCGCCGTTCGCGTCGAAGCACGATCCGTAGAGGATCGTGTCCTCGGTGCCGAGGAACCGCGAGAGGCTTGCCTCGAGCTCCTTGTGCTTGTCCTGCGTGCCGCAGATGAACCGCACGCTCGACATGCCGTAGCCGCGATCCTGAAGTGCCTTCTGCGCGGCGCCGATCACGCGCGGATGGCTCGATAGCCCGAGGTAGTTGTTGGCGCAGAAGTTCACGACCTCCTTGCCGTTGGATTGGATATGCGCGGCCTGCGGGGACGTGATCGTCCGCTCGTGCTTCCACAGGCCGGCGCTCTCGATCTCCGCGAGCGTCGCTGCGAACACCGACTTCGCTTGCGTGTACATGCGCGGAGATTCGCACAAGGCCTGTCACGCTGGGCGAGGCTGCGCGTTTCTCTCACCGTGACCACCCGGACCAAGCTCCTCCTCGCCCTCCTCGCCGTCGCCGCGGCGGTGCTCGTGACGCGCCTGCTCGGCGTCTGGGGCGGGTCCGAGGCCCCGCGGCTGCCTGCCCCGGTGACGCAGGGCTCGGGTGCGCCCGCGAAGGTCCCGCCGACCCAGAGCGCGACCGCGGGGACCGCTGCTGCGATGCAGCGCACGGCCGACGTCGCCTACGACGACGATCCGGCCGGCACGATCCGGCTCGAGGGCCAGGTGATCGATGTCAAGGATCAGCCGGTCGCGGGCGCGCGCGTCGCGATCGATAGCAACCCACCGAAGACGGCGGTCACCGAAGCCGACGGTGGCTTCGTCTTCGACGGGCTGATCCCGCGGGACTACGGGCTCGAGGCGACGGCGGAGGTCGGGTACGCGGGGCCGGTGCACGTGCGCCTCGGCGCGAAGCCCGAGCCGGTGACGCTGCGGATGAAGCCGGCGGGCACCGTCGAGGTCGCGGTCACCGCGGACGACAAGCCGGTCGCAGGTGCGACCGTCGAGCTGAGGTCGTCGCTCATCTGGTCGGCGACGACGGGTACGGACGGCGTGGCGAAGCTGACCGGTGTCGGGCCCGTGTGGGCGCCGCTCGCGGTGCGGGCCGAGGGCTACGCCCCGGCGGCGATGATGGCGTGGTCGTCCGGAGATCCCGCGGTGCCGTCGCGGTTCGTGGTGGCGCTCGCGAAGGGAGCCCGGATCTCCGGCACGGTCGTCGATGATACCGGCAAGCCGGTCGGTGGGGCGCGCGTGGTGGCGACCGCGATGTCCGAGCCGTTTCCGGTGGTCGATGCGCGTCGCGATGGCGTCGACACGAAGCCGGATGGAACGTTCGTGCTACCAGCGGTCGCGGCGGGCACCTGGCGGCTGACCGCGACGCAGGCCGATCGTGCGCCGGGTTCGAGCACGCCGCTCACCGTGGACGGCGTGCACGCGCGCACCGGCGTGAAGCTCGTGCTCGAGTCCGGTGCAGTGCTGCGCGGCACCGTGAAGGATGCGGGCGGAGCCGCGGTGGCAGCGGCGGACGTGCGCGTGGTCGTGCGCGGCTTCCTGCCGTGGCGGGCGCGCCGCGAGGCGTTCACCGCCGCGGACGGCACGTTCGCGATCCGCGGCCTGCCGCGTCGGGCCGTCGATGTCGTCGCATCGCACGAGCACGGTGCGTCGGCGGTCGTCCCCGCCGACCTCGCGGCAAAGGCGGAGGTCGAGGTGGCGCTCACGCTCGACGTCACCGGCGCGATCGAAGGCACCGTCGTCGATCGCGCCGGGCAGTCGATCGGCGATGCGCAGGTCAGCGCGGAGCCGGTGTGGAGCGGCGGCACCGCCGATCGCGAGGTGTGGAGCGTGCGCGGTAGCAGCAACGCCATCACGGATCAGGGCGGCGTGTTCCGGTTCTCGGGGCTCCCCGACGGTCCGTACAAGATCCGCGCGGCGCGCCCCGGTGCTCCGGAGGCCGCGCTCGAGCTCGCCGCCGTCACGCTCGCGACGCCGAACGGGCCGAAGCTGAAGATCATCGTGCCCGGCGACGGTCAGGTCACCGGCAAGGTCGCGTTCGCCGACGGCAAGGTGCCGGCCTCGTTCACGGCGGCGCTCGGCGCGAGCCCGCCCACGCCGTTCGCGACGAAGGACGGCACGTTCACGCTCCCCGCCGTCGCGGGGACGCACACGCTCGTCGTCGACGGCCGCGGCTTCCTCGCGAGCAAGGCGAAGGAGGTGACGATCGTCGACGGCAAGACCGCGGATGCGGGCACCATCACGGTGAGACCGGGCCGCTCGGTCTCAGGCCGCGTGCTCGATAGCGCGGGTATGCCGGTCGCGAAGGCGAAGGTCGCGGCGGGCGCGCTGCTCTCCGGCGGCGGCGCCGAGCTGTACATGCCCGACGAGAGCGTGGGCGCGAAGGACACCGAGACCGACGCCGAGGGTCGATTCTCGCTCGAGGGCTTCCCGCCCGCCGCGGTCACGATCGTCGCAGGGAAAGCCGACGTCGGACGCAGCGCCAGCCTCCGCCTCCCGGCGAGCCCCGACAGCGCCACGCTCGAGCTCGTGCTGCAGAAGACGACCGGCCTCGATGGTTCGATCACGCGCGACGGCAAGCCGCTCGGTGACACCGTGGTGATCGCGAATCCACTCGGCGCCGTCAGCTCGAACTTCTTCGTCACCACCGGCGCGGACGGCACGTTCGCCCTCGACGCGCTCGCGCCCGGCTCGTACGTCGTGTACCCGATGATCGGCGGTGGCGGCAATCGGCCGAAGGACATGTACATCCGCAGCGTCACGATCGCCGTCGGCGCGCGCGCGAAGGTCATGATCGACGCGACGCCCGGCCCAGTCACCGTCACGATCAGCGTCAAGACCACCGCGGGCACGAAGGTGCCGATGGCGCAGCTGTTCATGATCCAGGCGACGATCGCGCCGCACACCGTGAGCGAGCTGCGCGACATCGATCAGCTCGACGCGTTCGGACCCGACCCGATCCCGATGCACATGCGTTCGGCGATGGGCGGCGCGGCCGAGATCGCCGGCGTGCGCCCCGGGCAGTACACGGTCTGTGCGATCCCCGTGTTCGGACCGCCGCCCGACGACCCGGATACGCTCGCGGTCAAGTGCGTGCCCGCGAAGATCGGCGCGGCGACGAAGGCCACTGTCGACGTCGTCGTCCCCGAGCCGAAGCCGTAGGGGGCGTCAGGCGACTCTTCGGCCGCGACGAGGAGCTCATGGCGGCGTCACGGTCAGTGCGGCCATGCCCATGAGGGCCGCGGAGGTCGCGGTGATCGTGGTCATGCCCGCCTTCTTCGCCGTGACCAGGCCCGTCGAGGACACGGTCGCGGTGAAGGTGTCGAACGTCTGCCAGTCGGCCAGCGCGCTGATGTCGCGGGTGACACCGCTGGCGCAGGTCAGGGTCGCGGTGAGCTGCACGGTCATCCCGGCGGGGACCATCGGCGCCGCGGGGGTGATGGTGACCATCGTCGGCGCGCACACCGTGCTCGCGTCGAGCTCGGGCCCACTCGGCCCATCACAGCCGGCGATCAGGATCGCGATGATCAGGCCACGCATCACGCCGACGATACTATCGTGCGATT
>JAYVLW010000837.1:0-3296 GCA_043759315.1 Myxococcales bacterium | reverse complement strand
TCGAGGGCGGCCTGGTACGCGGCCTCGCACGCGACCGGATCGGCGGCATCGACCGAGGCGCCGTGGCTTTTGCAGGCGACCCACAGCCCGAGCAGCGCGAACACGAGCGAGCGCCCCATGCCCCGCAGCGTAGCGCGGATCGACGCTGTCACGTCGGCGAAGGCGGGATCCGGTGGCGCCCTATCCGGGGGCCGGATCTGGACGATGGCTGGATCATGGCAAGCCTGGCAAACGCGGGGAGCTCCCCACTTGGTCGCGAACAGACAATCCAGCTCGTCGAGACCGGTCCGCTGCCGGTCTCGATCGGCGGGGCGCGCCCGTCCGCCATGATCGTCGAGCAGGAGGGCAAGTTCCGGATCCGCGCGCTCGTGGTGGACGCCGACGCGGTGCAGGCGGCCGCGGCGGCCATCGGACGCGCGCGCTCGGTGTCCTGGATGCCGGAGCACTACTACTCGGTCGGGCAGCCGACCGGCGAGATCTTCGCCGAGGCAGAATCACGCGCGGCGTTGGTCGAGGTGATGCGAACCATGGCCTGGCCGGTCGAGTGGTAGCAGCTCGAGGTCCGCGATTTGCCACGCACCGGGGTTCACCGGCGACGTAAGATGACCGGACGATGCGCCTGGCCTCCGCGATCCTTGTCGCCACCCTCGCGACCGGGTGCACGACGCACAACGGCGGAAAGATCGGCTCGCTGATTGGCACAGGGTTCTTCGGCATCGGTGTGGCGACGGCGTCGGGCGTGCTCGGTCCGGGCGGCGAGACGGATCCCTCGGACTTCGCGTGGATCCCGCTCTCGGTCGGCGCGATCATTCTCATCCCGTCGCTCGTCGTGTTCTTCACCGCGAAGGATCCCGACGACGCGCCGGCGCCACGCGCTGCACCGGATCCCGCCGCGGCGAAGCGCGCTGCGAACCGCGCCCGGGCCTGGGATCTCACGCAGCAGGCGATGGCCGCCAGCCGCGCCGACGATTGTGCGACGGTCGTGCGCCTCGACGTCGAGGTCCGCGCGCTCGACGCCGACTTCTACGCGACCGTGTTCGCGATCGACCGCGGCATCGTCCGCTGCCGCCCTCAGCGATAGCCCTGGGCCTGCAGGTTGAACAGCCGCGCGTAGCGGCCGTCCTGGGCGAGGAGCTCGGTGTGCGTGCCGTGCTCGATCACGCTGCCGCGATCGAGGACGATGATCTGATCGGCCATCCGCACGGTGGAGAACCGGTGCGAGATCACGATCGCAATCTTGTCCTCGGTGAGCTCGCGGAACCGGTCGAAGATCTTGACCTCGGCCTCGGCGTCCATCGATGCGGTCGGCTCGTCGAGTACGAGGATGTCGGCGTCACGGCGCATGAACGAGCGTGCGAGCGCGACCTTCTGCCATTGTCCGAGCGAGAGCTCGCGGCCGTTCTTGAACCACTTGCCGAGCTGCGTGTCGTAGGTGTCGGGAAGCGTCTGGATGATCGGCTTCGCGAGGCCGCGCTCCGCGGCATCGTCCCAGCGCTCGCGATCGGTGTACGCGCGGTCGTCGCCGGCGCCGATGTTCTCGCCGACCGTGAGCTGGTAGCGCACGAAGTCCTGGAAGATGACGCCGATCCGGCGGTGGAGCACCGTGGGTGACCACTCGCGCAGATCGCGGCCGTCGAGGAGGATCTTGCCCTCGGTCGGCTCGTAGAGGCGGGTGAGCAGCTTGATCAGCGTGGTCTTGCCGGAGCCGTTCTCGCCGACGATCGCGAGCTTGCTGCCCGGCTTGATGTGCAGCGTGATCCGGCTGATCGCGTAGTCCTGCGAGCCCGGATACTGGAACGAGACCTTCTCGAATCGCACGCCGTCGCCGGGCACGGTGCCCTCGGTCGCGGTGCCGCCGGGCTGCATCGTCGGCGTATCGAGGAACTCGTAGAGGTTCGACAGGTAGAGGTTGTCCTCGTACATCCCGCCGACGTCCCCGAGCGCGCTCGTCATGGCGGACTGCGCCTGCTTGAACACGACGACGTACATGGTCATCGCGCCGATCGTGATCATGCCCTCGATCGTCGACAGCGCGATCCACAGGTACATGCCGTAGAACGCGACCTGGCTGATCGTGCCGAGGATCAGCGACCAGATCGCGCGCTTGATCGTCAGCGCGCGGTCACCGGCGTAGAGCTTGTCGAAGATCGCCTTGTAGCGGGCGAGGAAGCGGTCGCCGAGGCCGAACAGCTTGACCTCTTTCGCGTGATCCTCGCGGGCGAGGACCGTCTCCACGTAGACCTGCTCGCGCGTCTCGGGCGTGCGCCAGCGCGACAGGCGGAACGCATCGCCGGAGAACTTGAGCTCCGCGATGAACGGTGGGATCGCCGCCGCGATCAGCACGGCGAGCGCGATCGGCGAGAACGCCGCGAGCAGCGCGCCGAGGCCGATCAGCGTGACGATCGATTGCCCGAGCTCGAACGTCTGCGAGACCAGCGACAGCGGCCGCGACGAGGCCTCGCGGCGCGCGCGGGTCAGGCTGTCGTACAGCTCGGAGTCCTCGAACTGCGTGAGCTCGAGCGTCAGCGCCTTCTCGAGGATCTCGACGTTGATCTTCTGCCCGAGCTGCTGCCGGAGCAGGCTCCGCATCATGCCCAGCAGGCGGCTGATGATGGCGAGCCCGATCACGAGGCCGAGCTCGATGCCGACCCACATCACCGATTCCATGCGCGCCTCGTGAGTCCGCATGCTGGTCGCCGTCACGATCGAATCGATCAGGTGCTTGCCGACGAACGCGACGGCACCCGGGAGGATGCCCGCGATCAAGCTACCGAGCGCGAGCCCGATGGTCAGCGCGCGATTCGTGGCCCACACGAGGCCGATCGCACGCCGGCTGTACTTGAACACCCCGAGGTAGTTGCGCCAGTTGATCTCTTCCTTGGGCGGCTTCTGGGCGCCTTGGTGTGGATTTCCAGGCACGGCCTTGCCGCCGGCCCCGCCGCCCCCGCCGGCCCCGCCGCCGCCGCAGATCAAGGTTCCGGTGCTGGTGCTGCACGGCATGAAGGACACAGCGCTCAACGCCGCCGGCCACGCGGGCGTCTGGAACTACGTAGACGCCGACACCACCCTGGTGATGATCCCCGGCGCCGGCCACTTCGTGCAGCACGACGCCGAGGGTCTGGTGGACCGCACCATCCGCGACTGGCTGAACGCGCGGCGCTGAGGCGCCATGCTGACAGGATACTGGCAGCAGGGTTCGGTCAGGATGTAGCGGCAATCTCGCGGAGCGCCTACCTTGAACGCCATGCCACGCCCTGCCGCGCCCGCCGGCGTTTCGGACATGTCCGGAACGTTCG
>JAYVLW010000836.1:0-13183 GCA_043759315.1 Myxococcales bacterium | reverse complement strand
TCGTCGATCTGGTTCCAGAGGATCAGGATGCGCGAACGCTGCATCGGATGACGTTCATCCACAGGTACCACGTCACGACGAGTTGGTCGAGACACCAGGCCGCGTGCCCCACGGCTGACGCGCGATGAGATCGTCTGCGCGGTGGCGCTGCTCGGGAGACAGGCGGCTCTCCACCGCGAGCCCGAACCACTCCGCGAGCTCCAGCGCGGTCTCGAAGCGATCGGTGGGCGCCTTCGCGAGACCGATCGCGAGGACGCGATCGATGTCGGTGGGGAGCTGCGCGAGGATCGAGGGCTGCGTGGGAATCCGGTAGACGACGTCGTAGAGCGTCGTCGGAACGTCCTTGCCGGTGAACGCGGGGTGACCGGTGATCGCGCGGTACAGGATCGCGGCGAGCGAGTAGATATCGGCGCGATGATCGACGTCCTCACCGCGCGCCTGCTCGGGCGCCATGTACGCGGGCGTACCCACGACGTGCCCCTGGGTCAGCGTGCCGCTCGAGCCGGACTTGCTGACGCCGAAATCGAGGATCTTCCACCGGCGCGATCCCTCCGCCTCCGCCAGGAAGATGTTGTGTGGCTTGAGGTCCCGGTGAACGATGCCGGCGTGGCGCGCGGCCTCGAGGCCGAGCGAGACTTGCTCCGCGATCGAGCGCGCCGCGGGGAGCTGCAGGCGGCGCTGACGGCGGAGCTGGTGTGCGAGGTCGTTGCCGCGCAGGCGCTCCATCGCGAGGAACGGGACCTCGCCGGCGGTGGTGCCGACCTCGAGGACCCTCACGATATAGGGCGTATCGAGCCGCGCGGTGGTCTGCGCTTCCCGCAGGAAGCGCTGGACGGAGGTGGGATCGGCGAGGGTGCCCGGATGGAGCAGCTTGACCGCTGCCTCGCGCTTGTCCGAGACGCCGTGGGCCTCGTAGACCTCGCCCATGCCCCCGCGGCCGATCAGGACGCCGAGGCGGAACGTGCCGACGACCTGCTCGGTGAAGCGCCCGGGGCCGCCGATCTTGAGGGCGCGGTCGAGCTCGGCGCGCGCCTCGGCGAGGAGAGCGTCGCGCTGGACCATGCCGCGCACGGCTTGCTCGAGCCGGGACATCGCCTCGAGCGTGGCCTTCTGCGAGAGGCGCGCGGTGATGAACGCGATGAAGTAGAGGCACTCGATGATCACGATGACCGCGATGCGATCGATCGTGCGCATGCTCGTCATGTTGACGAGGCCGCGGTCGGCGATCACGTCGGCGACCATCAGCAGCGCCATGGCGCCGTGGATGACGGCGACGAGCAGGTACATGCCGAACGTGACGCTGCGGCTGGAGCCGAGGCTGAAGAAGTAGATCCCGTAGACGAGCATCGCCGCCACGGGGGAGCCCGCGCCCCAGTAGTAGACGCCCGACATCGCGCCGATCACGAGGCACACCCCGGGGAGCAGCATCCGGCGCTGCTCGTAGTTCATGGGCTTGCGGAGCATCAGCAGGACCCACACGGCGCCGATCGCGCCGAACGCGGAGCCGATGATGACCACGCGCTGCGCGATGACATCGCCGCTGGTGGCGAGCGCGATGATCGCCCCACCGACCGAGATCAGGAACGCGACCTTGAGGAACACGCGGGTGCGCTCGATCTCGTCGACCTTCATCGCCTCGACGGGCGAGGTCGTGGTCCGCGACTCCGACAGCTTCGTCATCGACGACGCGGTGGTGCCGCGGCGCTTGTCGGGGATCTGCTGGGTGGGCAGCGCGTGGACCGGGTCCACGGGTTGCCTCGGGTACGGGACCTGCGCGGTACCGTGATGGGAGTGCGTGGGATCGACGTCCGCGTCGTCCGCCTCGGACTCCGCCGCCTCGGTCGGTTCGTCGAGGGCTTGCGGGCCTAGATCGACCGTTGGTCGGTCGTCGTCGAACACCCGTTCAGCCACGGCCGAAAGTGTAGCCCCGCGCCCCCGAGGATGGCGAGATTCGGGCGGAAACCGGGGTCAGTGCGCTTCGCAGTGGTCGTAGGTCAGGACCTCGCACGTGCAACCGGTGGTCGGATAGCAGGTGCAGTTGGTGCCGTTGTAGACCGTCGTGCAATCCGGGCGCGCGGCGCACGCGGCCTCGGTCGGCAGCGCCGGGCACGCGGTGCTGGGCACGCAGCTCACGCTGCACGTGCCGACGCCCGGTGTGGTGCCGCCCGTCGCCGTGGCGCCCCCGCTGCAGACCTCGACGCACTCGTAGCCCGGCTGGCACGTGGTGGTCGCGCACGTGTTGCCGTCGGGCACGCACGTCGCCGAACACGAGCCCGGATTCGTGCAGTGATCCTCGCAGTGGTAGCCGCTGCCGCAGTCGACGTTCGCGCAGCCCATCGTGGTCGGCTCGGGGGCGCAGCGTGTGAAGTCACCCTCCTGCAATGCCGCGAGACCTGCGTCGTAGTACATCGCGCAGTTGTCGTGGCGCGAGCACTGCTGAGCGTCGAGCGTGGAGCACGCCCCCGTCGACACGGGGCCGGACGGCGCCGTGATGTAGCAGCCGCGGAACGACGTGGTCGCAGGCGCATCCGCGATGCTCGTGTCCTCGTAGTAGGCGGCGAGGCAGCCCGGTGCGGTGAGGCACGCGGCTTCCTCGAGCCCGTTGCACTGGCTGTAGCAGGCGCCCCAATCGGGTTGCGGCTGGCCGGCGCTCTCGGGAGCTCCCAGGCACGGACCACAGGGGCTGTCGCACGGATAGCCGGGACCATTGAAGTACTCGCAGTCGCCCGTGGTCGGGTTGCGGAGCTCCTGACTCGGGGCGACGTCGAGGCAGACGACGTCGTCGCCGTCGCCGTTCCAGTAGAGGTTGCAGCCGGTCATGAGGACGAGGACGGCGAGCAGGCGACGCATGTGGAATCCACGGAGCAAGGGGCGAGCCACCGGCGATGCCGTGATCCTCCGCGGACTTGCACGTCTTCGCACCTCAGATTTTCGAGCGATCCTCGCGAAATCGAGGTGGTTTTCGCGATCGCCGCCTTGTGCAGAAACCGCACGCCTCATTAGATCCGCCCTCCATGCACCCGCTCCTCGCGTTCGTCTACTTCTTCCGCATGTTGTTCGGGGCGAAGCTCCCCGCGGACGCCGCCCAGTATCTGCCCGAGGGCGCGGCGCCAAAGGCGCTGCCGGAGAAGACCGTCGTGGTCGAGAAGATCGTGGAGCGCGAGGTCAAGCCGAAGGCCGATGACAAGCCGCGGATCGCCACGGCGCAGCACCACAAGGACGGCGCGCTCGCCCTGCTCGCCCTGTTGCAACGCGAGGGCCGGCTCGTCGATTTCCTGCGCGAGCCTCTCGAGGGCTTCGCGGATGCAGACATCGGAGCGGCTGCGCGCGACGTCCACCGCGGCTGCAAGAAGGTGCTCGATCAGCACCTGTCATTCGAGCCGGTGATGCCGGGTGCCGAGGAAGCGAAGGTCTCCGTCCCCAAGGGCTTCGACCCCGCGGAGATCCGGTTGATCGGCGAGGCGAAGGGCGAGCCCCCGTTCCAGGGCACGCTTCGCCATCACGGCTGGCGCGTGGTAGAGGCGAAGCTCCCGACGCTCGCTGAGGGTGTCGATCGCTCGGTGATCGCACCCGCGGAAGTCGAGATGTCTGCATCATGAAGATCCTCGGAATCGATCTCGGAACCACGAACTCGGCGCTCGCCGTGGCGGATGACGCACCGGCGCGCCCCGTCGACATCACCCAGGTCGTCGGACCTGGCGAGATCGCGGCACGCTCCACCCTGCCCTCGTTCTTGCTCCTGCCGAGCGAGCACGAGGTGCCCTCCGCGCAGCTGCAGCTGCCGTGGTCCGGCCCGCTGCGCTACACGGTCGGCACGTTCGCGCGCGAGCGGGGGGCGGAGCTGCCGCATCGGCTCGTGTCATCCGCGAAGTCGTGGCTGTGCAACCCGTCGATCGATCGCACCGCGCAGGTGCTGCCGTTCCGCGGCACGCAGCGCGAGCTCGACGCGGAGATGGAGGGGGGCGAGCGCGTATCGCCCGTCAACGCGAGCGCGCGCTACCTCGCGCACCTTCGCGCCGCATGGGACGACGCGAACGAGGACTTCCCCGCCGACGAGCAAGAGGTGCTGGTCACCGTGCCTGCGAGCTTTGATCCGGTGGCGCGCGAGCTCACCGTGGTCGCGGCGCGCGAGGCCGGCTTCGACAAGGTCACGCTCCTCGAGGAGCCGCAGGCCGCGTTCTACGCGTACCTCGCCGCACGTGGTGATGCGTGGCGCAAGGACCTCGCGCCCGGCGACGTGGTGCTGGTCTGCGACATCGGCGGCGGTACCACGGACTTCTCGCTGATCGAGGTCGCGCAGCAGGACGGCGCGCTCGCGCTCGAGCGGATCGCCGTCGGCGACCACATCCTGCTCGGCGGCGACAACATGGATCTCGCGCTCGCGGCGATCGCGGGCAAGCAGATCACCGATGCTGGCAAGACGCTCGACGCGATGCAGCAGCGCGCGCTCGTCCACGCGGCCCGCCGCGCGAAGGAAGTGTTGCTGGGCGACAAGCCGCCCAAGTCGCTCCCGATCTCGATCCTCGGGCGCGGAAGCAAGCTGATCGGCGGCACGATGAAGGCCGAGGTCACCCGCGAGCAGGCCGAGAGCATGCTGATCGACGGCTTCTTCCCCGTGGTCGACGCCGGGGCGAAGCCGCAGAAGCGCCGCGCCGCCGGCCTCCGCGAGATGGGGCTGCCCTACGCCTTCGATCCCGCGATCACGCGCCACCTCGCCGAGTTCCTCGGCCGGTTCGGCAAGGCGCCGACCGCGGTGCTGTTCAACGGCGGCGTGATGAAGGCGGGCAAGCTGCAGGCGCGGATCGTCGACCTGATGCGCACGTGGTGCGGGCGCGACGTGAAGGTCCTCGCGGGTGCGGATCTCGATCTCGCGGTCGCGCTCGGCGCGGCGCACTACGGCCAGGTCCGGGCGGGCAAGGGCGTGCGGATCCGCGGCGGCACCGCGCGCGCCTACTACATCGGGATCGAGAGCGCGATGCCGGCGATTCCGGGCTTCGCGCCCCCCGTGAAGGCGCTGTGCGTGGCGCCGCAGGGCCTCGAGGAAGGTTCCACCGTGGCGTTGCCGGATGACGAGCTCGGCCTCGTGGTGGGGGAGACCTCGAACTTCCGGTTCTTCGCCGCGGCGACGCGCAAGGATGATCCGGCCGGCGCGCTGATCGAGGCGGATGCACCGGGCCTCGCGGAGCTCGATCCGGTGGAGAAGCTGGTCGAAGCCGATGGCGAGCGCAAGGCCGGAGACCTCGTGCCGGTGCGCCTCGAGGCACACGTCACCGAGGTCGGCACGCTCGAGCTGTGGTGCGTGGCGCGCGACGGTCACGGTCGCTGGAAGCTCGAGTACTCGGTCCGCGAGCGGGACTGATCGACCCGCCTCGCGTATCCTGGAGGGCCATGGGGATGACCGCGAACTACGCCCTCGCCCACCAGTTCTTGCCGAACCTGATCCGCACGAAGACGCCGAACACGGTGATCGGGGTGATGGAGCGCAAGGAGAAGTTCTTCTTCGATCAGGTGTGGAGCCAGGGCCAAGTCAGCCACACCGCCCAGATGACCACGTCGACCCGCGATGGCTACAGGATCGGCGTCGTCGACTTCCCGCCGCCGAAGGAGATGGGCGAGGCGCACCTCGCGGCGATCGTGGTGGATCGGGGCGGCACCGCGCGGTTGTTCTTGCTCGAGCACGACTACGTCCTCGCCACGAAGTCCGATCGTACGTTCGTGACCGAGCGCGACGGCAACCGGCACACGAAGCTGTTCGTCGGCCCCGCGCTGACCGGCGCGTTCGAAGACGATGCGAAGGCCTTCGTCGACGCCGTGATGCCGGTCGTCACGAAGAAGTAGCGACCTAGCGGCGCTTCGTCTTCGCCTTCACGTCGCGATACCCCGGCGCGGTCGTGGCTCGATCACCACGTGCCGATCACGTTCCACGGCACGTTCGCGCCAACCCGCTGATCTGCTTCGTCGGTGCGGCCGAGGCGCCGCGAAGTGGTGATCCTCCGCATTCTCGCGGCTTCCCGCCGGCACGGGTGATGCGGCCCGGCGGGGGATGCGGTACGAACGGGCGGCAGTGCCCGCGCGCTACCTGATCGGCATCGATCTCGGCACGACCAACTCCGCGGTCGCGTACGTCGACACGGCCGCCGCCGACCCGCGCGTGCGCGTGTTCGAGGTCGAGCAGCTCGTGGCGCCGGGCGAGGTCGCGCCGCGGCGGCAGCTCCCGAGCTTCGTGTACCTCGCCGGCGACATCGACCTCGCCCCGCACGAGACCTCCGTCCCGTGGCGGCCGGTCGCGGCGGCCAGCGCGGATCCCCAGGCCGCGGTGTCCACGGCGCTGCGGCCCGTGGTCGGCGAGCTCGCGCGCAACCAGGGCGCGCGCATGGCCTCGCGCATGGTCGCGAGCGCGAAGTCGTGGCTGTGCCACCCGGGCGTGGATCGCAACGCCGCGATCCTGCCGTGGGGCGATAGCGATGGGCCGAAGCTGTCTCCGGTGGCCGCCCAGGCGCTCGTGCTCTCGCACATCCGCGAGGCGTGGGACTTCGTGCACGGCGATGCACCGTTCGTCGATCAGGAGGTGCTGGTCACGGTGCCCGCGAGCTTCGACGAGGCCGCGCGCGAGCTGACGCTCCAGGCCGCCGTGAAGGCGGGCTATCCGCCGGTGGTCCTCCTCGAGGAGCCGCAGGCCGCGTTCTACGCGTGGATCGACGGCATGAAGGGGGGCAAGGGGCTCGCGCCTGGCGAGCGCGTGCTGGTGTTCGACGTCGGCGGCGGCACCACCGACTTCACGCTGATCGAGGTGGATCCCTCGGGAGAGGGCTTCACGCGCACCGCCGTCGGCGATCACCTGCTGCTCGGCGGCGACAACCTGGATCTGACGCTCGCGAAGATCGTCGAGCAGCGCGTGGTGGCGAAGAGCGGGAAGAAGCTCGATGCGCTGCAGTGGCACGGCCTGGTCCACGCGTGCCGGCTCGCGAAGGAGACGTTGCTCGGCGACACCCCACCCGACGCCGCGCCGATCGTGGTGCAGAGCCGGGGCGCGAAGCTTGTCGCCGGCACGTTGCGCGACGAGGTCACGCGCGACGAGCTGCACAAGGTGCTGTTCGATGGCTTCTTCCCCGTGGTCGCCAAGGACGCCCCGCTCGCGCGCGGCCGCGGCGGACTCCAGGAGTTCGGCCTCCCCTACGCGTCCGATCCGGCGGTGACGCGACACCTCGCCACGTTCTTGAACCGCCACGCGGCGCAGCACGTGCACGCGGTGCTGTTCAACGGCGGAGCGATGACACCGACCTCGCTCCGCGCGCGGGTGCTCGAGCAGATCGGCGCGTGGCAGGGCGAGCCGCCTCGCGAGCTACCGGCGCAGATGCCCGAGATGGCGGTCGCGCAGGGCGCGGCGTACTACGGCCTCGTACGCCGCGGCCTCGCGACGCGGATCAAGGGCGGTACGCCGCGCGCGTACTACGTCGGCGTGGACGCGAGCGGCTCGCGCCGGCGCGTGCCCACCACCGAGGCCACGTCGGTCGGGCTCGCCACCGAGCCCGCACGCTTCGCGGTGTGCCTCGCCCCTCCGGGCCTCGATGACGGCGCGCGCGTTCGCCTCGAGCGCGACTTCAAGCTGGTCACCAACCGCCCCGTCAGCTTCCGCCTCTATTCGTCGAGCACCCGCGACGATCAGCCCGGTGCGCTGGTGCCGATCGGCGACGGCAAGGCCGAGACCATCGACGACGGCTCGGATCTCCTCGAGCTCCCCCCGATCGTCACCGTGCTACGCGCGCGCGGCCGCGGCGAGGTCACGGTGCGCCTCGAGATCCACATCACCGAGCTCGGCGCCCTCGAGATCTACTGCGTCGATATCGAGCCACCTGGCGAGACATGGAAGCTCGCGTTCGACATGCGCTCCGGTGGCACGGCTCCCGCGCAGGAGGACGCCGCGGATGCCGCGCCCCACCCCGCCACCGACGTCGCGAAGGCGCGGCTGACGAAGGCGTTCGAGACCGGCGCCGGCCTCGACACGCTGACCCGCGATCTCGAGACCTTGTTCGAGACCCGCCGCGACGAGTGGTCGATGATGACGGCGCGCGCGCTGTTCGATGCGCTGCTCGACGTGGCGGCGGCGCGCAAGAAGACGGCGGATCACGAGCAGCGCTGGCTCAACCTCGCGGGCTTCCTGCTGCGACCGGGCACCGGCGCACCGCTCGATACCTGGCGCGCGCGGATGATGTGGGGCGTGTTCAACGAAGGCCTCGCGCATCCCAAGAGCGAGCCCGGCAAGCTCGCGTGGTGGATCACGTGGCGGCGGATCGCCGGTGGCCTCGCGAAGGGCCAGCAGGATCAGTTCTACGATCGGCTCGCGAAGCTGCTGCTGCCGAACCCACTGCAAGCGAAGAAGCTCGCCGATGCCAAGGCGAGCAAGCAGGAGCTCGCCGAGATCTGGCGCGTGGTCGCGAGCCTCGAGCGCCTCGCCGTGCAGCACAAGCTGAAGCTCGGCGACGAGCTGATGCACCGCATGGAGACGCGCAAGGGTCGTGAGGACAGCGTGCACCTGTGGGCACTGTCGCGCCTCGGCGCGCGCGTGCCGCTCTACGGTCCGCTCAACCTCGTGGTCCCGCCGTCGAAGGTCAAGGACTGGGTCACGCGGCTCGTCGGCTGGGACTGGCCCGAGCCCGACAAGGCGGCCTTCCCGCTCGCGCAGCTCGGTCGCCGCACCGGCGATCGCACGCGCGATCTCGACGACGTCACGCGCGATCGCCTGTCCTCGCTCGTGCGCCAGATGCCCGGTGGAGATCGAGCCGCCGTGCTCGTCGAGCAGGTCGTGGCGCTCGAGGCGCGCGAGGAGCGCGTCGCGCTCGGCGATACCCTGCCGGCGGGCCTTCGCCTCGTCATCGACGACGAGCGCTCGGCCGACGACGCCACCCCCTGACGCCCCCCGTCGTGCCTGGCGTCAGAACGTCTGGTCGCGAAGGATGAGCAGGCCGCGTGGCGAGTCCGCGACGAAGATCAGCTTGCGCGCGAGGTCCACGTCGAGGCCGACCGCGCCTTCGAAGAACCCGCTCGACGTGTAGGCCGCCTGCGGATCCCACGTGTTGTAGTAGCCGAGCTGCTTCGGCGTGGACGGCTTCGCGAGGTCGAGCACGCGGATGCCGTCCTGGTAGTACGTCATGTACGCGCGCCCCCCGACGACCATCACGTTGTGGATCGAGACCCAGTCGCGAGTCTTGAACGTACCGACCGAGGTCATGAACGTCGGCGACGCCTTGTCCACGTCGACGATGTCGAGGTGCGCGGCATACGCCTCCTCGCCGTGCAGCGCGAGCTTCCGTCCGCCGGCGGTGTACGCCCAGCTCGAGTGGCTGGTCTCGGTGGGGGTCTTGGCCCACTTGCCGACCAGCGCCGGCTGCGCGGGGTTCGTGAAGTCGACGACCTGGAAGCCGCCCTCCCACGCGTTCAGGTACGCGATGCCGTTGTCGATCATCAGGTCGTGAACGATCGACGAGCTCGCGTTCCACACTCCGAGCCGCGCGGGTGCCTCGGGGTTCGTGATGTCGAACACCGGGCACGTGCCGTCGTACGCGCCCACGTACGCGTAGAGGTGCGCGTCGCGCGACTCCGTGAACACGGTGTGCGCCTCCACCGGGATCTGCGCGACGAGGCGCGCCATCGTGGGATCCGTGACGTCGACGACGTCGATCGGGTAGTCCGCGATCACCGCGTAGCGCTTGCCGTTCGCCTCGACGAGCTTGACGTCGTTCGAGTAGCCATCACCCGCGCGCTTCCAGGTCCCGAGCTCCACCGGATGCTCCGGATCTGCCGTCTCGATCATGTGGAGACCGTCCTGCCGGATCAGATAGGCGATGGTACCGAGCACGCGGACGTTGAACGTGTACCCCCGCCCCCAGGTCGCGCCCTTGAGCTCGCTGGCGAGGGTCAGGCGATCGCCATCGCCCTCGTCCGCGTTGTGGGTGGCGCGCTCGAGCTTGGCGGTGCACACGGTGCAGCCATCGGCGAAGCACACGGCGCGCTCGGCGCGCGCGGTGCCATCCGACCGGAGGTTCGAGACGCGCCGCGTGATCGCATAGGGATCGCCCTGCGTGCTCTGATAGGAGCCACGCTGGAACACCTGATCGTCGTCGATCATGCCGGGGAAGGTGGGGTCGCGATCGACGATGATCTGTAACCCTTGGCGCTCGAACTGGAAGCTCGAAACCCCGCCCACCCGGGTGCCGGTCAGGAACCACCGTCCGTCGGGATCCCAGCCCACCAGCGTTCCTGGCACCACCGCGGCGAAGGCCTCCGGGTTCGTGAACGAATCCACGGTGCCATCCACGTGATGGCACTCGGGAACCACCTCCGGCGGCTCCTCGACGGGTTCGGTGTTGTCGCCGCACGCGCCCGAGACAACAAAGGCGAGACCGAGCAGCAACTTCCGCATCCTCCACAGCTTTCCGGGAATTCGCCCGCTCGGCAAGCAGGGTGGTCTCACACGACCTGTTCCGCTGAGATGTGGGGCGTGCAACCGCGAGTGCCCCCAACCGTCCTCGCACCTTTGTGCATCGCCGCGGGCTCGTCGTGCAGGCCCCTGCGCGACTCGCGCGGCGCTCGGCGCGATCTCGTCGACGGGGGCGATGGCACACGGATCGCACTCTACCGGCGCGTGCGAGCACTATCCCCGAGCCCCGTGAAGCGTGCCCGACCCGAGGCCGTGACCGCGGTGGAGCTCGTGTGGACCATGCCGCCGCCGGTGTTGCCTCTGCCCCGCCCGCGCGCAGGGGTGATCGCGACGCCACTCACTCCCGCGGTGCTGCCCTCGATGCACGATCTCGCCCAGGTCTCGCGCGCGATCGCCGCCGAGGAGACGTTCACCTCGGCAGCGCGCCGGCTCGAGCTCGCGGCGCGCCGCATGACCCGCTCGACCGAGGCGATGTGCGTGGCGTTCGACTGGGCCCGCCGCACCGCGTGGAGCGCGCAAGGACCTGTCGCGAACCAGGCGGTGGTGGAGCTCGTCGCGCAGGTCGCCGGCAGCGGCCGGTGGTCGATACTCGGCAATGCGCTGGTCGTTCCGATCGGGCTCGCGCCGGCGCGCGCCGTGCTCGCGCTGCGCCGCATCGGCACCTTCCAGCTCGCCGAGGCCGGCCTGGTCTCCGCGCTCGCCGGTGGTGTGGCGCCGGCGATCGAGCGACTGCTCGCTAACGAGCGCCCATGAACTGCTCGGCGAACGAGCGCAGCCGCAGCACCGACGGAATACCTTCCGAGGAGCTGAACGTCAGGGTCTTCGCGAACTCGACGTTCTCGGCCGTCTTGTAGGCGACGTAAGCGCGGCCGGCGGGCGATCCGAGCAGGACGTTGAGCTTGATCTCGAACTCGCCCTGCACCTTCGCCACCATCGCGTCGCCCTCGGCGGTGAGCCGCCCTTCGAGCGAGTCCGCCTCGGCCGTGACGCGGTTCTTGTACTCGAGCGTCTCGGCCTGAATGTTCTTGATGCCGATCAGGTACGAGTCCGCGACCGACGCGGGATCGAGCCCGAACATCTTCGCTGCGGTCGCCCGCATCGCCTCGACCTCGGCGGGCGGCGTCACGGCGAGCTTTGCGCGGACCGCACCCGGCGCGGACTCCGGCACCTCGAGGAGCCCGACCTGATAGGCGCGCTCGAGCTCGGCCTGACGCTTGACCCAGTCCTGCGTGCGCTGCGACAGCTGCGCGCTCGTGCCCTGGACGTAGTTGTCGAGCGTCTGCTGCACGCCAGCCAGCTTCTGCGCCGCGGCGTCGAGGAGCTTGTTCTGCTCGTTGAGCTGGATCTGCTGCAGCTGCTTCTCGTACTCCGGCCGGAACCGGACCTCGCGCACGAGCACGGACTCGGCCTCGACGTGCATCGGCGCGAGCTGCTTGTTGAGCATCTCGAGCGCCTTCGCGCTGGCAGCGAGACGGCGATCCGTCGAATAGAAGCCCACCGAATCGAGCGTCGCCATCTCCTCTCGGAGCACGGAGGTCGCGGTCTCCTCGGCAAGGCGCTGGTAGCGATAACGACCATCCGGGTCCTGGATGTGGTTACCCGCCGCGACCAGCTCGTTCGCCTCCCCGGGCTTGATCCGCAGCGGCACGCTGACGTCGAGCTCGACCGTGTTGTTGTCCTTGGTGCGGATGATGAGCGGCTTCTGCGGACCGGCGTTATCGGTGGTGTAGTCGAGCATGAAGTAGCTCGACGGCAGTACGATCAACTTGTGGATCCCGGGGATCCGCCAGTGCCAGCCCGGCCCGAGGTCCGATGCGAGCACGCCGCTCGTCGCGCTCTGCCGCACGCCGATCTGGTTCGGCGCGACGCGCATGGTGAACAGCAACGGGATGATCCACACGGCGAGTGCGGTGATCACGATCACCTTCGAGATGTTGGTGAGGGCCTTCACTTCGCACCTCCCACGGTCTCGAGCTGCACACGCTGCGGATTCCCGTCGTTGCGGTACGGCTGGATGTCGATCGTCACACCCTTGAGCCGCTCGCCGAGGCGCTCCATCACGCGCTCGACCGGCTGGTTGCGGAACGCGTCGATCTCCGCCTTGCGCGACTCGTACTCGGCCTGCAGCTGGCCTTTGAGCTGCTCCGAGGTGCTCTTCGACGCCGAGCGCTGCGCCTGGCCCGATGCGAGCTTCTCGATCTTGTAGGTATCGACCTCGCGATGCGTCTGTGTCTGCTGCGTCCACGCGGTGGCGAGCTGGCTCTCGAGCTCGGCGCGCTTGGTCTGGATCACCTTGTTCTGATCCCGCTCGACCTCGGCGAGCTTGCGATCTCGCTCGGTCCTCGCGCGCGCGAGCTCGGAATCGATCACCGCGAGCTGGTTCTCCGTCTGGTTGCGGGACTCGATCAGGTTCTCGTACTCCGTCGAGAACCGCGGTCGCGGAGTGACGATGCTGGTGATCTCGATGCCGTGCGCACCGAGCACCTTGTTGAGCCGCGCACGCGCACGCTGCTCGGCGGCGGCGAAGCTGGTGGGGTTCGAGACGCTGATCGTGGACTCGCGACCGAACTCGTCGCGCAGGATCGCGCGCGCGTACGGCAGCATCCACTCGTAGTACGCGTGTTCGAGGCCGGAGTCGCGCAGCGTCTCGTCGGCGGAGCTCGGGATCGCGCGGAACAACAAGGTGGTGTCGTTGAACGCGAAGCTCGAACCGTCCGAGGCACGGACGCTGAGCTCCTTGCCCTC
>JAYVLW010000835.1:0-8229 GCA_043759315.1 Myxococcales bacterium | reverse complement strand
TGTCTCCATCGGCGGCGCACCGAGATGGCTGCGGTCGTCGAGATGTTGGTCGCCGCCGACGCGCGCACGGTGCGTACGGCGCACGGCGCGGTCGCGTCGCTGTCCCCGGTCGACGACTGCAATGACCTCGTCGCGCTGCAGGCACCGATCAAGCTCCCGACCGACGCCGCCGTGCGCAGCGGGATCGCCGACGCGCGCGACGAGCTCGCCCGCGTGCAGGCGACGTTCGCGCTCGGGCGCTTCAAGGAGGCCCTGCCGCGCAGCGAGGCGCTCTACGCACGCGCGAAGAAGCTCGGCTATCACCCGCTCGAGGCGGAGGTCGGGCTCCTCTACGGCCAGATCCAGAGTCGCTCCGGCGACGTCGACGGGGCCGCCACCACGTTCGTCGCCTCGCTCGCCGTGGCGACGGGTAGCAAGCACGACGAGATCGCCGTTCGCCTGGCGATCGGGCTCGTCCTCGCCGCCTCGACCAAGACCGACTTCGTGCGCGGTCACGACTGGGTCGCGATCGCCTCGGGCTTCGTCGAGCGGCTCGGCGATCCGCCGCTGCGGCGGGCGACGGTCTACTTCGGCACCGGGTATCTGCTCGCCGCCGAGGGGAAGTATGCCGCCGCTGTCGACGCGTACGAGCATGCCCTCGAGATCCGCGAGCGCCTGGTGCCGGGCACGCAGGAGCACGCGCGCTCGCTCAACAGCCTCGCGCATATCTACGACGAGATCGGGCGCTACAAGGAGGCGCGCGCCGTCGGCGAGCGCAGCCTCGCGCTCCAGCAGGCCGAGCTCGGCGCCGATCATCCCGAGGTCGCGACCGTGCTGACGAACCTCGGCAACATCGCCTCCGACGAGGGCGACCTCGCGCTGGCGATCAAGTACTACGAACGCAGCCTGGCGATCCGCGAGACGACGGTGCCCGCGGGCGACGATCCGTCACTCCTGGCGAACGTGATCAACAACCTCGGCACCATCGCGCAGGATCAGAAACGCTACGACGACGCCCTCGCCCTTCACCGGCGCGCGCTCGCGATCCGCGAGGCGATCGACCCCGAGAGCGCCGACGTCGCGATGTCGCTCGCGAACATCGCGGCGGCCGACCGCGCGAAGGGCGACCACGTCGTCGCCCTCGCAGAGTACCGGCGGTCCCTGGCCCTCGCCGAGCCTCGCCTCGGCAAGGATCACCCGTACGTCGGCGACGCGCTCTACGGCATCGGGGACTGCACGTGGCAAGCGCACTCGCTCGAGGAGTCCCAGACCGCCCTCGAGCGCGCCCTCGCGATCCGCAAGCTCGGCGCGCGGCCGATCGAGATCGCGGAGGTGGAGTTCGCCCTCGCGCGCACGGTCTGGGATCGCGGACAGCACGGCCGCGCGAACGAGCTCGTCGAGTCGGCGCGCAAGGTGTTCGCGAGCACCGACGCGGGCAAGACCCGCCTCGCCGAGCTCGACGACTGGAGACGCACCCACGTCAAGTGAGCAGCCCGCTGGCAGCGCCCGAGCGCGTCACGAGCGCGAGCTGGCCCGCTTGATCCGCTGGAGCTCGCGCCGCCGGCGCCACAGGGCGAGCGACGCAAGCGTCAGCAACAGACCGATTGCTCCGGTGATCGTCAGGACCGTGCGTAGCGCGGTCGTGCGCGCGGAGTGGAACATGCCGTACTCGTCGGTGCGCCACAGGCCATCGTCGGCACGCAGGCCGATGACGACGGTCGCGACCATGATCGCACAGCCGATCGCGATCGTGCGGCCCCTCTCGAGCACGCCCGGCGCCGTCACGGCGATCCCGCGACGCACGCGGGCCACGAGCGCCCCTGCGATCACGAGGCCGATCGGGATCACGATCGAGAGGTCGCGCATCCGGTCGTCATATATCGCCTCGTCAAAGCCGATGCCGCGGCAGTGGACGTCGAGGCTGCACGCGAAGTTCCACATGGGTTCGTAGCCGATCGTCACGAACGCGACGCCGACCACCATGATCATGACAAACGGGCCGATGATCGACAGCGCGAGCGTCCAGCGGTCGACCCGCGCGACCAGCGCCTCGCCGCTCTCCGCATCCTCCGCGATCGCTCGCGCGAACATCGCGCGGGCCGCCGCCATCGCCAGGACATGAACGCCGAGGACCGCGATCGTGAACCGGGGGACGAGATCGACCGGGCTCCCCGCGAAGATCTGCCCGAACGACCAGCCGACGTCGAACTGCCACGCCACCAGCGATCCGAGCATCAACACGACACACGCGAGCGCCGTCGCACCGGCCGCCGTCCGCGCCACGCGCGCCGCGAACACGTCCGCGAGCGCGAGGATGCGCAGATCGCTCGTCGTCGTGGTGCGCGCCACCGCGACGGCCTTCTCCGGCGCCACCGCGCGCAGCGTGTCGTCGAGCGTGCGCAGGCGGTCGCGATTCGCGGCCGCCGCGGCGGCGAGGTCGTTGGTGACAAGCGCATCGATCTTGGTCATGGCGTCTCTCCTTCGAGGACAGGGGAAGCAGGGGTGGTGCCGAGCTCGCGCTCGTAGTAGACGCGCAGCCGATCGCGACCGCGCGCGAGGCGCGACTTGACGGCCGAAGCGGTGACGTTCTGGAGCTGCGCGATCTCGTCGACCTGCCAGCCCTCCATCTCGAACAGGACGATCGCCTCGCGCTGATCGGCGGGGAGCGTGGCGAGCGCGGCACGTGCGCGCGCGGTGGCATCGCCGGCATCGGGCGCCCACGCGCTGACCCGGTAGTCGCGCTCGCCCGAGGCGGCCGGCGATCCGTCCTCCTCGCCCTCGGGGCCGTCACCGAGCGGTAGGAACCGGCGCCAGAACGCGCGCCGGGCCCGCTTCCGGTGGAGGTTGATCACGATGCGGAACATCCAGGTGCGAAACGCGCCGTCCTCGCGCAGCGCGTCGAGCTTGGTGTACGCGCGCAGCGCCGCTTCCTGAACCAGATCATCGCCGTCGGAGGGCGACTTGCACAGGCCACGCGCGAAGGTCACGATCCGGTCGTGGACGGGCTCGAGCAGCCGTCGGAACCGTTCGGTGCGCGTGTCCATGAAGCAGAGACACCCTACCCCGGTCGATCGGTCGCATCGCTCGTGCTTTTTTCCGCCTGGAGGTACAGTTTGGGCGTGAAGCAGGTCATTTCGAGCTTGGGTTTGATCGTTGTGCTGGTCTCTGCGACCGCGTGCAACAAGCCGAGCGAGGACGATTGCCGCAAGGCCCTGGCCAACATGCAGTCGCTGCTCGGCACCGAGTACCTGTCGAAGAACAGCGACATCCAGGGTGAGGTCCGGCGCTGCAAGGGCGGCTCGAGCAAGAAAGCGGTGACGTGCGCCATCGCGGCGAAGACGCTCGACGAGCTGCGCGCGTGCGACTTCATGAAGGTCCCCGAGAAGAAGTGAAGCTCCTCGCGGCGCTCGCGGCCGTGATGTGCGCGGCGCCCGCGATGGCGGGGCCCCGCGCTCCGGCGCTCGTCGCGCTGGCTCCCGCGGACGACGCCCGCAAGGCGATCGCCCTCGGGCCCCGCGGCGAGGTCTACGCGCCCGACGGCAGGGGCGACTGGATCCGCAGCCAGGCGATCAGCACCGCCGATCCCCTCGCGCTCGCGGGCCTCGCGGGTGGCGCGGTGGTCGCGCTCGGCGATGGCGTGGTCTACCGCCTCGCCGACAATGGCTGGTCGGCGATCCGGCTGGTCCAGAAGGGCAAGGCCGTGATGAGCGGAGGCCGACGCGCGGTGGCCGCGGTGGGGCGCCAGCTGTTTGCCCTCGACAGGACGACGGGCGGCGAGCCCGCGAAGCTCGCGCTCGCGCCCGATCCGGTGCTCGCGATCGGCAGCGGCACCAAGGGCGTGGTGATCGTCACCGCACGCGGCCTGCTGCGCCTCGATGGCGCCGCGTTCAAGCGGATCGAGCGACCGCGCCGGGTCGAGCGGCTGATCTCCGATCGCTGGGCGCTCACGGATCGCGGTGCCATCGACCTGCGCAGCGGCACGACCACGAGCTGGCCCGCCGGGCTCTCGGTCGAGGTCGCGGCACCCGCCCCCGACGATGGCCTGGTGGCGGTCGGGGTGACCCGAGCGGGGCTCGAGCTGGTGACGATCGCGAAGGCCAAGGTGGTCCGCGAGCCGATCGCGGGGACCGCCGGGGCCAAGCCGGCCGGGGTGGTCCTCGACAAGGGCGGTCGGGCCACGGTCGCCCTGGCCGACGGACGCCTGCTCCACCGCGACCGCGGGAGCTGGTCGACGAGCACGATCCGCGATGCCCTGCCCGCGGAGCGCCCCGGCGCGGCGCCTGCGACGTCCCGATAGCTGTCGAAAGGTCCCGTGAGGTTGCGTATCCGGAGCGCTATCCGCTACCTTGGACGGTAGGGATGGCGCCGCACGTTCTCGTCGCTGACGACGATGCCTGGATTCTGCGCATGGTCGCGACCGTGCTCGAGAAGCGGGGGTACAGCGTCGAGACCGCCGTCGATGGCGAGGATGCCCTCGCCCGCGCCCGCGCCCGCACCCCGGATCTGCTGATCACGGACGTGATGATGCCGAAGATGGACGGCTGGTCGCTGGTCCGCCAGCTTCGCTCGCACTCCGAGCTCGCGATGCTCCCCGTGATCTTCTTGACGGCGTTGTCGTCGGAAGACGATCGCATCCGCGGCTTCCGGCTCGGTGCCGACGACTACGTCACGAAGCCGTTCCGGTTCGAAGAGCTCGACCTCCGCGTCGCGAAGACGCTGCGCCGCACGCAGGCCACGGTGCAGGAGACCCGCGAGCAGCTCGGCGGCTCGAGCCTGCGCGGCGACCTGTCCCAGGTCGGGCTGTCGTCGCTGCTTGTCCTGATCGAGATGGAGCGCAAGACCGGCCTGCTCCAGCTCCGCGCGCCGAACGGGCCGTCGGCGCAGATCTTGGTGCGCGAGGGCAAGGTCGTCCACGCCCGGCTCGACGACGCCGAGGAACCCGTCGACGCCGAGTGCGTCTACTACCTTTTGACCTGGGGCGCCGGCGAGTTCGAGTTCACCGCGTGCCTCGTCGAGGGCGCGGACCGCGTCAGCGTTTCGACCACCCACCTCCTGATGGAGGGCGCGCGGCTGATGGACGAGCAGAACGATCCGGGCGCGAGTCAGGCGGTCGTCCAGGTGCCTCCGATCTCGACCGACGACGGCTGGTAACGTGGTAGACCGTCGCCATGGCGACCAACCTCGAAGGCCAGCTTCGCGAGCAGCTCACCGCCGCGATGAAGGCCAAGGATTCGAAGACCGCGAACCTCGTCCGCATGATCAACACCAAGATCATGGAGCGGCGCACCGCGAAGGGCTTCACCGGTGAGGTCAACGACGCGCTGATCCTCGACGTGATCGCGACCTACAAGAAGTCGATGGAGAAGGCGCGCACGGACTATGTCGCCGCGGGCGAGCGCGGCAAGGAGCAGGTCGCGGAGCTCGACTTCGAGATCGCGTGGTGCGCGACGTTCCTCCCGAAGCAGCTCTCCGAGGCCGAGCTGCGCGAGGCGGTCGCGAAGGTCGTCGCCGGCTTGCCCGCGAAGGATCCCAAGATGGCGGGCAAGGTCATCGGCATGATCAAGAAGGAGCTCGGCGATCGCGCGGATGCTCAGCTCACGAAGAAGCTCGCGGACGAGCTGCTGTCGTCGTAGCGTCGTCGCCCCGTCGCAGCTCCGGTCAGCGACATCCTCGCGCGCGCCGGGCGGCGTTTGAGCGGCGCGCTCACGGATTGGAGGTGAACGTGGCCTTGCGGGCCTGGACGCCCGTCACCAGTCCACCCTTGCCGTAGTGGCTGTCGAGCGTGCCCGGCTTCGATCGCTCGATCCGGAACTCCGCCGTACACGAGTCTGGAATCATCTGACCCTGCTGCGGGGTCCGCTTCTTGATCATCCCGGCCGGGATCGTGACCGTGCCCGTATCCCCCGTGATCGGGACGTCGAGCAGGTCGATGCACGAGCCATCGATCACCGCGTGCATCAGGTTTCCGCTGCCAAGCGGTGACCACGTCAGCGTCATCGCGGCCGCACGCGAGCTGGTCGCCGGCGGTGCCGTGAGCGTGAACGGCGCGGGCAGCGTCGCGACCGAGCTCGGCGCCCCGGCGTCCACGGTGCGCTCGAACGAGACCTCGAACATCTCGCCCTCGGCATCGGTCGAGAACGTCGCCGTGTAGCTGACGATGTTCAACAGGTCGCCCTCTGTCGGGATCATCTCCTGGCTCGCGTGACGAACGACGAGCTTGTCGCCATCGGTGAGCTCGATGAAGTTCAGATCGATCGGCTTTCCCAGGTACAGCGACGTGATCACGCGCGTCTTTCCGTCGCCTTCAGCGCGCGCGCTGATCGAGGCGTACATGCCAGACGTCAGGATGTCTCCGGAGTCCGACTTCGAACAACCGCCGACCAGTAGCGCAAGCAAGGCTAGTTTGTGCATCGCGAGTCCTCCCAGGACCCAGAGCCTACCTCCCGCACCGGGAGAACAGCGGGCGGCAACGCCTGGCATCACCGCCCCGGCGTGAGCGATGTCTCTCGACAGGGCTTCCGCCGTGGTGCGCCGCTACTTGTTGTCCGCAAACAGCCGCGGCTGAACGAGCTCCGCGCGCACGCGAAGCCGGCGGTCCTGCTTGCCGTGGCGCGTGCGCCGGTGCGCGTCGCGCCGTTCGCTGCGCAGCGCCGACGCACCATGCGCGTTCGGTGACGTGAGTTGCCAGGTGCCGAGCGCGCCCGTGGTCCCGAGCACCACGCCAAGCACGTCGATCGGCGCAGCTGCTGGAACGGCCGGTTCGGCGAGGGCCTCACCCGCGATCGCCTCGGCGGTGACCGAGGCCTTGATGCGCCACGTGGTGGATAGCTCATCGCCGAGCGCCTTGCCGAGCGCCTCCGCGAGCGCCTCCGCCGACTCGAGGACCTGCAACCCGGCCGAAGACGTACGGCCGCTCATGCTCGACAGCGGCGCCATCGCGGCCGTGATCGGGATGACCCGTTCACCCTCGCTTCCCGACACCGTGACCTCGATGCGCGCCGCGCCGCGCGCCCGGCCCACCAGCCGCAGCGCGATCCGGTCCGCGAGCATCGCGATCGCCGCGCCGCCGCCACTTCCCGACGACAGCACTGCCTCCTCGCGGATCGGCGCCTCGGGCGCGTACGGCCGCAACCCCGTGCCGCTATCCCCGCGCGCGAGCGCCTGATAGTCCGCCTCGAGGGGCCGGGCCACCGACGGCGCGGGCAACGATGCGAACTCGCCAAGCGTGCGCACACCGAGGGCCTCGAGCATGTGCTGGACCTCGGGCGTGATCGCGAGCAGCGACAAGGGCATCGGCGCCAGGAACGCCGCCGAGCCGCCGCGCGGCACCGAGACCACCCCGCCCTCGTCCACCGGGAGCCCGCCGTGCGCGGCGGCGACCCACGCCGTGAACCGGTCGTCGGCGATGCCGATCCGGCCGGTCAGGCCAAGGGTCTCGACGACCTCGAGCAAGCGATCGCCATAGCTCGTGCCGCGCGTCTTGCTCGGCACCTCGCAGTACAGGGCGAGGTGCGCACCGCCCGGTCCGACGCGACCGCCGACATCGACGATCGAGGACACACCGAGCAGCGCGTCCGCGATCGCGCGGATGGTCTCGCGCTCGAGCGCCGCATCGGCCCCGACCACACGGATCTGGCCAGGCGCCGCCGCGTTCGCCGCGGTGGCCGTCATCCCGAGCCGGATGCCGAGCGCCCACGCGGCCCGCGAGCACGCCTGGACCACCGGCGAGTACAGCGCGCGGCCGGCAGCCGAGCTCTGTGACCGGGCATCGATCCCGGCCGGGGCACTACCGCCGACCGAAACGACGGCGACGGGTGCACCGCGGAGCGACGGATCGATCCGGGTCAGGCACTGAAGCGCGAACTGCGGGACGTGGAGGCAAGCGATGCGCATGCAATTGGTCCTACTGCACTGGTCTGATGTTCAGTGTACCACGCAATCCGGAAACGCCACGGATTTCGACCGGGAGCGCTCCGAAATAACACCTATAGTCTCGGGCATATGGCGCGTTCCAACCCGGCAGCGATCTCGCCGACGGCCCACTACACAGGATACGTCTGGTATGCGCACGGTCAGTCGCACGATGCGTTCGCGACCCGCACCGGCCGCTGGATGTATCAGGCGCTCCGCGGCGCGAACACGATCGCGCACGCAGTCTCGCTGCCCACGCTGGACGGGATGCTGCTCGCGCGGCACCGGCTCATCGATCTACGCCTCACCCAGGCGATCGAGGCCGGCGAGGTCTCGCAG
>JAYVLW010000834.1:0-2558 GCA_043759315.1 Myxococcales bacterium | reverse complement strand
TTTCTCGCTGGCGCCGGCGCGTGTGGGGTGGTCGTGGCCGCTCTTCGTTCTGGCCCCATCGTCGGCCCCGGCTCTGCGCGTGCCGTGCCAGGCGGGTCGACGCGCGAAGCGCGGCGCGCGGACGCAGTGGCAAGGTCGCGTGAGCTGACGAGGCCGCAGCGCGGAGCGCTTCTGCCCCCATAGCGCCGGCCCAAGGCACGTTCGCGCGCGGCGGGCAGGACTTCGCTGGTGGCGACGAAGAGTGGGCCGCCGTCGCGCGCAACGCGGCTTGGGCCGCGCCGGTCCGAGATGGACCGCGGCGTCGCGTCGGCCGAGCACGTCGACGCCGTCGATCATCCCCTCGGGCGCGTGCCTTGCGCGGCGGGTCGACGCGCGAAGCGCGGCAAGCCGACGCAATGGCAAGGCGCGTGACCGGCTGACGGTCCACGATCTCTGGAAAGAGAATCAAGAGCCCGTCGTCGAGGCTGGGGGCAATGGGGGCAATCGCCCCCAGGGCGATTGTCCCAGCGGCTGGGGTGAAGTGGGCAGGCGCGCATGCGACCGCGTCTTCGATCGCGAGGAGGTCCAGCGCGACTGTCCACTTCTCCCCAGTCGCGGCATTGTCCCCAGTCTTTCCGCGCCCGAGATCAGCCGGCCTTCCTCGCGGCCTTCGCCGAGAGATCGGTTGCCGAGACGAGAGACTGGACGAGTCGGACGACCGCGCGCCGATCCTTCTCGGGGAGCGCAAGGACGGCCTGGAAGGTCTTCCAGAGCCGACGGGTCTCGGGATCCTGTCGCTGGCCATCACGCCGCGCCTTGAGGCCCAGGAGGGCGTCGGCGGAGACGTCGAGGGCGATGGCGATACGGGCAACCATCTCGGCGTAGGGCCGCAATCGGCCGCGCTCGTAGTCGGAGAGGGCGGGCTGGATGATGCCGATCTTCTCGGCGAGCTCGACCTGCGTGAGGCCCTTGTCCTTTCGGACGCGAGCGAGTCGATCCCCGAAGGCCTCGTCTCCGAGATCGACGGGGGGGAGCGTGCGTGTCTTGCGGGGCATGTGCCCGCTGACTGTAGAGCCGAGATCTCCCATGGCCTCCTCATGTGGTTGACACATATGTGTCTAACGCATAAGTCTGCGGACGGCTACAAAAGAGCGCGAGGCATCGACTCTGCTCTTGACGGCCTTTCCGAAGGAGAACCGCGATGGCCCGCATCCCGAACGACGAGATCGAGCGGCTAAAGCGCGAGATCTCGATCACGCGCCTGGTGGAGGCGCGCGGCATCAAGCTCACCAAGCACGGCGCCGACCTGATGGGGCTGTGCGTCTTCCACGAGGACCGCGAGCCCTCGCTCGTCGTGTCGCCGGAGAAGAACCTCTGGCATTGCCTCGGTGCGTGTCAGGCGGGCGGGAGCGTGATCGATTGGGTGATGCGCGCCGAGGGCGTGAGCTTCCGTCACGCAGTGGAGCTGCTCCGCGAGCAGAATCCATCTTTAGTCGCCTCTCCGGGCTCTCCGCCGGAGCGTGTTGTGAAGCACTCGACCGTGAGGAAGCTCGAGGCGCCGATCGAGACGAGCGCGGACGACGCAGAGCTGCTCGCGTCGGTGGCGGGCTACTACCACGAGGCGCTGAAGCAGAGCCCCGAGGCCATGGCGTACCTCGCGTCGCGCGGCCTGCAGAACGCGGAGATGGTGGAGCACTTCCGGCTCGGTTTCTCGAACCGCACGCTCGGCTATCGGCTCCCGGAGAAGAACCGGAAGGAGGGCGCCGAGAAGCGCGGCGCCTTGCAGCGCGTGGGCATCCTGCGCGAGAGCGGCCACGAGCACCTCAATGGCTCGATCACGATCCCGCTCCTCGACGAGCACCGCCGCGTGGTCGGAATGTACGGCCGGAAGATCACTTCGAGCCTCAGGCCGGGGACGCCGCTTCACCTCTACTTGCCGGGCCCACACCGCGGCGTGTTCAACGTGAAGGCGCTCGGGGCGTCGAAGGAGATCATCCTCTGCGAGGCGCTGCTCGATGCGTTGACGTTCTGGTGCGCGGGCTATCGGAACGTGACGACAGCGTACGGGGTCGAGGGCTTCACGGACGAGCACCGCGAGGCGTTTCGGCGCCACGAGGCGCGCCGCGTGTACATCGCCTACGACCGCGACGACGCCGGCGATCGCGCGGCGAAGAAGCTCGCGACCGAGCTGATGGAGATGGGCATCGAGTGCTTCCGCGTGCTGTTCCCGAAGGGGATGGACGCGAACGAGTACGCGCTGAAGCTGATGCCGGCGGAGAAGAGCCTGGGTCTTGCGCTGCGCCAGGCCGAGTGGATGGGCAAGGGCGCGGCGCCGGCGGCGATCGTGGAGGAGCACGTCGCCGTCGCGGCGATCGTCGAGTCGCCGGCCGTCCTCGCGACGGAGGAGGAGATCGACGACGCCCCATCGGCGAGCGCAGCGGAGACGCCGGAGCTGCCACCCTCCTTAGCCGCCGTTCTGCCGGCTGTGGCCACGCTGCCGAGCGCGCAGGTCGAGCAGAAGGACGACGAGCTGGTGATGCGTCTCGGGGATCGCCGGTGGCGCGTGCGCGGTCTGTCGA
>JAYVLW010000833.1:0-6244 GCA_043759315.1 Myxococcales bacterium | reverse complement strand
CCGTTCGCGAGCATCACGTGCGGAGGCGCGGCGATGGGTACCATCGTCCGCGGTCAGGTCAGCGCTTGACGTCTTCGGGATCGACATCGCGGTGCACGCACGGATCGTTAGCCGGATCGTGGCCGCACGCGAGCACGCCCGGGCTCGGATCCTCCGGATCCACGCCCTTGTGCGGACCCTCGTCATCGTCGGGCGCGTGGACATCGCCGCCGGCGGCGATCAGCGCGTCGCGCGTCTCGGGCGGGATGTTGGGGACCAGGTTCTGGCGCGCGAGGTACGCCACGTAGTACGCGTCCTCGCGGCGCGCGTCGAGCTCGTTCGTCTCGATCGCGGTCTTCAGCGAGCGCATGAGATCGCCGATCAACCGCGACGGCGGGATCTCGAACGCGTCCATGATCGCGTTGCCCACGCCGGGCGGGAGCGGAGGCAGCTTCGCATCGGCCTCGGCGAGCACGACCACGCGATCCGAGAGCGCGCTGATCTGCTCGAGGAGGTTCTTGCGCCGTCCGGGCCGCTTCGACGTGATGTCGGCGCGCGACAGATCGAGCAGGTCCTTCATGTGCGGACCCATCTCGCGGTGGAACCGGCGCACGGCGCTATCGGTCCACTGCTCCGAGTACTGGTTCGTGCGGAGGTGATGCTTGACGAGGAAGCGGATGGTCTGCCGCTCGTCGCGCGCGAACGCGAACCGCCCGTGGATGCGATCGAACATCCGTGCCCCGACCTCGGCGTGACCGTGGAAGTGCACACCGTCGTCGGTGAACGTCCGCGTCGGCACCTTGCCGATGTCGTGGAGCAGCGCAGCCCAGCGCACGAGCGGGCGCGCCACCGTCTGCCGGACGACCTGCTTCGTGTGTGCCCACACGTCCTTGTGCTGGCGCCCTTCCTCCTGCACGAGGTCGATGGTCGCGGCGAGCTCCGGGAACAGCACCGCGAGCGCGCCCGTCGCGCGCAGCCACTCGAGCGCCGCGTCGACATCGCGCCCCATGAGCACCTGCTCCATCGCGGAGCGCAGGCGGCCCTTGTCGGCCTCGGCGAGGCGCTTCGTGTGCTCGCCGCACACGTCGGTGATGCGGTCACCGGGCCAGTGGCCCGCTTCGTGAGCGATCGCACTCGCGATCTCGAGCAGCACGACAGGGTCGGCTTCGACGAGCCCGCGCACACGATCTGCGGTCGTCTGGTCGCCGGACATGGGTCGGGATAACTACCATGGAAAGGCTTTGGTACGCTCCGTGCTCCTCGGCGGCGCGCAGTGCAAGGTCGGATCACAGAACGGCAGCTACCGATGGCCGAGCGATGCTTTCCGGGGATCTCGCAGTTCTACGCAGAGATGTCCGACAAGCCCGCGACTTTCCTTCAGCTCCTGTGGGCGTTCGAAGGTCGTCGAGCCGCCCGCCCGACTCGTCGGAAGCAATCAGCTCGCTGAGGCGTTTTCCTGGTGACGCTGTAGGTCCTCTGGCAAGTTGAGTTGCCAGCTGTGACAGCTCGGCGCAATCCGGACTCGTCGATGGGGCAAGATCGAACACACTTGAAGCGACAAGCGATCGGTGTATTCGACTCGGGCGTCGGCGGACTGACGGTGGTTCGGGCGTTGCGCTCAGAACTTCCTGGAGAGGACATCATCTACCTCGGGGACACCGCACGGGTTCCTTATGGAAGTAAGAGCCCGCGCACCGTCGAGCGCTACTCGCTCGCGTGTCAGCAATTCCTCCTCGATCGCGGGGTCAAGCTCGTCCTGATCGCGTGCAACACGGCCTCGGCGAACGCGCTCCCGGCGCTCGTCGCTGCGAGCCCGGTCCCGGTGATCGGCGCCGTCGATCCAGGGGCCTCCAGTGCGCTCGCAGCGACCCGCAACGGACACCTCGGCGTGATCGGTACCCTCGGCACGATCCGGTCCGGCGCGTACGCCACCGCGATCCGGACGCGCAACGCCGATGCTCGAATGACCGCCCTCGCGTGCCCGCTGCTGGTGCCGCTCGCCGAGGAGGGCTGGACCGATGACGAGATCGCGACGCTCGTCGCGCGCCGCTACCTCGCCCAGCTGTTCGACAAGGATCCACTCATCGACACGCTGGTCCTCGGCTGCACGCACTACCCGCTGCTCAAGGACGTGCTGTCCCGGGTCGCCACCGAGCTGGCCGGTCACGAGGTGGCGGTCGTCGACTCCGCCAGCGCGATGGCCGCCGAAGCCCGCGAGGCCCTGGGCACCGGAGCGAACCGCCGCTCGACCGCGGGTCGGCTCGATTGCTACGCCACGGACACGTCGCGGCTCGACGAGCTGGCGCCGCGCTTCCTCGGGGAACCGCTGACCGGGTTCGAGCTGGTCGACCTCTGACGAGGTTCGCCGAGTTGCGAGGACAGCTCAGTTCCGAGCGGCTTTGCCGCCCTTGACCCGAGCTTCTTCGTCTTTGCGGCGCTTCATCACTTCCGTGATGGTGCTCGCCTTCTTCAGCTTGTCCGTGATCGTCTTCTCGTCGACGGGATAGTCGGTGCGGAACACCAGTCCGTCGTCGAACAGCTGCTCGCGGGCAGCATCGTCATCGAGGTACTTCGTGACCTTCTTGCCCTTGTAGTCGAGCTTGGGCAGCGCCTCGACCTTGCCCTCGAGCCAGGTCATGAGCTCGCCCATGATGGCCTTGCACAGGGCGAGATTCTCGTCGAGGCTCTCGAAGAGCTCGGGGAATCGCCCTCGGAAGGCGTCCTCGTCCTCCCCCTTGCCGAGCGCCTTGGTCAGCGCGAGACGAAGGAGGAGAGCATCATCTGCGAAGCTAACGACAGCGTCGTTGCGATCCGCGATGAAGTCATTGGGGGAAACGACGTAAGCCACCACCCCGGCCGCGACTTCGCGGACCGGACGGGGGAGGTTCTCGTCGTCCATCGCATCGAATGCGATCTTGAGATCGTGGGGAAGGGAAACCAACCAACCGCGCACTAACTCGACGAACTTCGACTCCGCTGCTGCACTCACGAGGATTTGCGTACCCCGCAGAGCGGGGCCTCCAATGAAGCTTCGAGATTGAAGCCCGAAGGGAGTGAGTACCAACCCCGCGACGGAAATACAAGCCTGGGGTCTGGCCAAGCCCACCTCCCGGGCGACCGTGATATCGTAAGTAAGCGGTGGCCAAGCGTTCACCCATCCTCGGCTACAACCACAACGTCCTGTATCGAGGGCTGGTCTTCCACGTCCAGACCGAGGATTCGGGACAGCTGAGCCCCCACCTGTTCACGCACCTGTTCCACGGGGGCGTGATCATCTCGTCCCGCAAGCTGGTCTATGACGCTGGGTCGGCCGAGGACTCGATCAAGGGGCTCATGCAGTCCCAGCACAAGGTCGTCCTCAAGGAGCTGAAGAAGGGCACGTTCGACGACAAGATCGACGCCTACCTGGTCGGGACCGAGGGCCTGCTGCCGCGAACCACTCCCGTGACGCTGGCGGAGGAGTCCCCGCGCCCGAGCGCGCCCGAGATCACGATCTCTCGCCCGGGCACCGAGGAGCTCGATGCACTCGATGCGATCGACCCCGTCGAGCTGATCGGCGATCAGCCGAGCGAGCCCATGATCACGATCGAGCCGCCACCGGTGGTCTCGCGGGCGGCGACGCCGCCGCCGATCCCGCGCGTCACCACGCCATCGTCACCGCCGGTCCCCACGCGTACGCAGACCGCCGAGCGCCGGAGCGCGCCGAGCTCGGTGCGGCCATACCTCCCGCCCCCGCCTCCCCCGTCGCCCGACGAGATCGATCCGCCTACGGATCCGGACGTCGACTCCGACGCGATCTACGCCGCGGTCAACGCCACGGTGAAGACGCCGATGGTCGAGCTCGACTCCGCGCCGGAGATCTCGATCAAGCTCGATCTCGAGGACGAGCCACCGGCCGCGGCCCGGACGCGATCGAGGCACGACACCGAGGTGCAGAGCGACGGCGTCCCTGGTGCCATCGGCGGGACGTCCTCGGGGACGCAGCCGCCACCGATGTCCTCGGAGCGCAAGACGGGCGAGCGCATGCCAGCGCTTGGCGCCGCGTCGCTCCCACCCGCCCGGCCGATCTCGCGTCCACCGTCTCGCCAGGCGCTCACGCCGCCGGCCGTGATGTCCCGCCCGATCGCGAGCGAGGATCGCTCGGACGCGGTCGAGGTCTACGCACCGCCGCCGTCATCGGCCGATCCGCCACCAGGCGAGCGCTCGGAGCGCCCGGGTCAGTACGCGCAACACAAGAAGCCAAGTGGGAAGCTGCCGGTCGATCAGATCAAGGGCGACCGCACGGGCACCGGCTCGATTCCCATCCCGGCCGGGCTGGCGCGACCCGGCCGCGCTGCGCCGATGCCCGCGGTGACCCCGCCGCGGACGACCTCGCCGTCGTCGCAGCCGATCCCGCAGCCGCGCACCGGAACGCCAGGATCGCAGCCGAATCCGCCCGTGGCGACGCGGTCCCCATCGGCGCCGCACCAGGTCCCGCGCGTCAACACGCCGTCGCAACCGCCGCCCGATGGGGGCCCCACGATCGGACGCACGCCCACGCCGTCGCGCGTCTCACCGGCATCCAGCTCGCCCTCCGCGCGGACGAACGCGAGCGGCGGCGTCGTGATGACACGTCCGGCGGTGATCGTCGGTGCACCCGCGAAGCCCGCTGTCCCACCGCGTGTACGCAAGGCGCGCGAGGAAGAGGGCCGCGGCTTCGGTCAGGGCTTGATCTCGGAGAAGTCCCTCGACGAGGTCATCCTGGCGTACCTGTCCGAAGACGCCGACGACAAGTAGCCGATCCTTCGTGATCGGCTACGGTTGGTCATGGCAGCGCAGATCAAGATGTACACGCGCCGCTGGTGTGGCTACTGCACCGCCGCCGAGAGGCTCCTCGACACCAAGGGTGTCGCCTACGAGAACGTCGACATCACCGGCGATCAGGAGAAGCGGCGCTGGCTGGTAGAGGTGACCGGCGGACGCACGACCGTTCCGCAGATCTTCATCAATGGCGCGTCGATCGGCGGCTACGACGAGCTCAAGGCGCTCGACCGTCGCGGCGAGCTCGACAAGATGTTGCAGAGCGAGCCTGGAGCTTCGTCGTCCGCTTCGTAGTCAACGTCGCTCGCCTGATCAGATGTCCTCGTCGGGGTCCGGGACGTCGAGGTCCGGACGCTCTTCGAGGTACGTCTTCATCCACTCGGCGAGCTTCGGCATCGCGATATCGAGCCGATGGCTGCCCTCGCGATCCTTGGCCTGCTTCCACGCGAACTTGGCCTCGTCGTGCTCTCCGCGCGCCGCGTACGCCCACGCGCAGAGGAGGAGCAAGTCGCGGCCTGCCGTCATCGACAGGCCCTTGCGCATGCGGTCGTAGAGCTCGCTCTCTTCGATGTCGAGCTTGCCCTCGGCGACGCCGAGGTGCATCTGCGCGATCCAGTAAGAGAGCTTGAGCACCTCTCCCTGCGGAACACCGCCGCGCGCATCGAGGATGATCCGCGCCTCCTTCGTCTGGCCGAGCGACGTCAGGAGGTTGATCTCCGTGTAGTACGAGAACTGGTGCTGGATCAGGCGGGGCGACAGCCGGGTCCGCGCCTTGCGCACGCGTTGCAGCGCCTGCTCCCCCTTGCCGTCGAGGGCATCCGCGATCGCGACGCGCAGCTCGGCCAGCGCTCGCACGCGGCCGGGCGCCCACCACGCGCGCGACACCGGCTCGGCGAGCGCGCGGCCGGCGAGCGAATCACCATTGGACAGCGCGACGCTCGCCTCGTTGACCTTCTTGACCGCGCGCACCGTGCCGATGAACCGACCGCCGAGTGCGAGGTAGAACGGGATCAGCAGCGGGAACGACGAGGCCGCGAGCGCCACGCCGGCGGCCGTGATCCCACCGAACGCGAGATAGGCGGCCATCTGCCGGCTGCGCACGCCCGACGGATCCTTCACCTCGCCATCGCGCCCGACGTAGACGAGCTGCCCCTTGCCTGCCTTGTCGAGGTCACGGGCGATCATCGGTCGCGCGAGCGCGGTGCTCGGAGCCTTGCGCTCTTCGGCGGGCGTCCGGATCAGCGCGCCCCGCGGTCCCCTGGGCTCCGTGGGGTCGTCGGCCATCAGCCAGCGTCCTGGACGCGCCAGTCGGTGCCCAGCGGCGTATCGAGCAGCTCGACCCCGAGCTCGGTCAGCTCGGCGCGGATCGCGTCGCTACGCGTGAAGTCCTTCGCCGCGCGCGCGGCCTTCCGCTCGGCCATCAGCGCCTCGACCTTGCCGATGTCCACGCCCTTGCGGGCGACCA
>JAYVLW010000832.1:0-2660 GCA_043759315.1 Myxococcales bacterium | reverse complement strand
TCCCGAGGCTTCGCATCGACGGATTCGACGGTGTAGTCGATGACGTCGTCGGCGCCGAGCGAGCGCACGAGCTCGATGTTCTTCGTGCTCGTGGTGGTCGTGACGTGCAGCCCCATGATCTTCGCGATCTGGATGGCGAGGCTGCCGACGCCGCCAGCTCCGGCGTGGATCAGCACGCGCTGGCCCGCGGTGGCCTGCGCGCACTCGCGGAGCGCCTGCAGCGACGTCAGCGCGGCGAGCGGGATCGCTGCGGCCTGCTCGAACGACGCGCTCGATGGCTTGATCGCGACCACGTCTTCGTCGGCGGCGACCTGTTCGGCGAGCCCGCCCATGCGTAGCTTCTCGAGTCGCGCGTACACCTCGTCGCCGACCTTGAACTTCGTGACCCCCGCACCGACACGGGCGACCACGCCGGCGACATCGCAGCCCAGCGCGACCGGCGCCTTCAGCGGCAGCGCGAGCTTCGCCTTGCCGGCGCGCACCTTGAAGTCGAGCGGGTTCAGACTCGCCGCGCGCACGACGATCAGCACGTCCTTTGGCCCGACCTCGGGCGCCGGGCGCTCGATGATCGCGAGGACCTCTGGTCCGCCGTAGCGGGTCGCGACGACGGCCCTCACGGCTCAGCCGATTTCTTCGGCGTACGTCATCACCAGGTACATCACTGCTTCGGTCCGGCCGACGTTGCGATACGCGTGCGGCGTATCGGCCTCGAACAGGATCGAGTCGCCTGCTTCGAGCCGATGCGTATCTCCTGCGACATCGATCTCGAGCGTGCCGGCGGTGAGGACGAGGTTCTCGCTCGTGCCGGGCGGATGCGCATCGGCGTCCTCGACGCTGCCGGCAGAGAGGCGCAGCTCGTAGAACTCGACGCGGCGCGGCTCGTCGAACGGAAACAGTGCGCGCGAGCTGAAGCTGCGGTCCTTGCTCGTGAGCAGCTTCGACTCTGCCGAGCGCAGCACGAGCGCACCGGACTGCGTGCGCGCGCTGATCAGCGCCGAGAACGTGACCTCGAGGGCGCGCGCGATCTTCCACAGGACGTTGATCGTGGGCGCGCTCTGGCCGAGCTCGATCTGGCCGAGCATCGCGCGCGACACGCCAGAGATCTGAGCCAGGCGCTCGAGAGAGAGACCGCGGCGGGTGCGCAGGCGGCGAAGGTTTCCACCGACGACAGGGGCGAGATCGGTCTGCGCCGCCTCTGTCGCAGGACCGGCCGCGGAGGTCGGTGTGGGCGTGGTCGGCAGCTCTGCAGCGGCCGGCTTGTTCGTGGCTGCTTTCTTCTTCACCGGGGCCGAGGTTCGTATATCACGGCCGAAGGTCTGCTATAGCGGAATCGCTCAGCTTCCGTGCGCGGTCGAGCCGGGGCTCGCATACGCCGACTCGCCATGCAGGGGACCGTCGAGCCCGTCGTGTTCGGTCTCCTGGTCGACGCGCAATCCGATCGCGAGATCGATGCCTTTCAGCACGACGAACGTGACCACGGCAGACCACGCAGCGGCCGCGCCGATCGCGATCGCCTGCTTGCCGAGGAGCGTCATCCCGCCGCCGACCCCGTTGTTGTAGATGCCGCGCGCGAACAGACCGGTGAGCAGGGCGCCGGTCGCGCCGCCGACGCCGTGCACGCCGAACGCATCGAGCGCATCGTCGTAGCCGAGCTTGCCCTTCATCAGCACTGCGCCGTAGCACACGCCCCCCGCGATCATGCCGATCAGCAGCGCCGCCATCGGAGACACGTAGCCCGCTGCCGGGGTGATCGCGACGAGCCCGGCGACGAGACCCGACGCCATGCCGAGCATCGTGGCCTTCTTGATCCGCGCGCCTTCGACGAGGCACCACATCAGCGCGCCGGCCGCCGCGGCGAGGTGCGTGTTGACGAGCGCGAGCGCGGCACGGCCTTCAGCGAGTGAGCCGCCACCAGCATTGAAGCCGAACCAGCCGAACCACAGGATCCCCGCGCCGACGACGGTCATCGTCAGATCGTGGGGCGGGTGGCGCACGGCGGGGTAACCCTTGCGCTTGCCGATCACGAGTGCGACGACGAGCGCCGAGATTCCCGACGACAGGTGCACGACCGTGCCGCCGGCGAAGTCGATCGCGCCGAGCTTCATCAGCCAGCCGCCGGCCGCCCACGACCAGTGGGCGATCGGATCGTAGACGAGCGTCGCCCAGGCAACCGTGAACACGCAGTACGCCGAGAACTTCATGCGCTCGGCGTACGCGCCGGAGATCAGCGCCGGCGCGATCACCGCGAACATGCACTGATAGATCATGAACGCCAGGTGCGGCACGGTGGCCGGTGCCACCGCGTTCGCCGCGCCTGCGGCATCGGTGCCCACTCCGTCGAGGCCGAGGAAGTCGAAGCCGCCGATCACGCCATGCCAGCTGTCGCCGAAACACAGCGTGTAGCCGATGAGCGCGAACTGCACGGTCACGAGCCCGAGCGAGAAGAAGCTGTGCATGAACGTCGACAGCACGTTCTTGCCCTGCACCATGCCGCCATAGAACAGCGCCAGCGCGGGGGTCATGAGCATCACGAGGCTTGCCGAGATCAGCAGCCACGCGGCGTCGCCTGTGTTCATTCCGACATGGTGGTCGGGAGCATGTTTCCGGCAGGTAACCGCCGCGAAAATACTGTCGCTGAAGCGCGATCAGCGACGGTCAGA
>JAYVLW010000831.1:0-5399 GCA_043759315.1 Myxococcales bacterium | reverse complement strand
GCGGCGCCGGTCGCGGTCCTCGCCCCGAGCAGCAGCACGCGCAGGGCGGGCAGCACACGCAGCCGCCGAGCGACCAGCCGGTGGGCGACCAGGCGCCGAACGATCAACCGCCGGGCGAGCACGCGCCGGGCGAGCACGCGCCGGGCGAGCAGCACGCGCAGGGCGACCAGTCGCAGGGCGGTGATCAGGGCGGCGAGCGTCGCCAGTGGCGCGAGCGCGGTCCGCGCACGCCGCAGCCGAGCGGTGAAGGTGCGCCGCAGGGTGCGCAGCAGGACGCACTACCACCGCAGCAGCAAGGTCCGCGCGCCGATCGCGGTCCTCGTCAGGGCGGCGGTCGTGGACCGGGCGGTGGTCGTGGACCCGGTGGTGGTCGCGCTCCTCGTCAGGGCAATCCGAACCAGGGCAACCCGAACCAGGGCAACTGGCAGGGCAACCCGAACCAGGGCGGCGGCAACTGGCAGGGCAACCAGGGTGGCGGCAACCAGGGCAATCGCAACTGGCAGGGCAACCCGAACCAGGGCGGCGGCAACTGGCAGGGTAACCAGGGCGGCGGCGGCAACTGGCAGGGCAACCCGAATCAGGGCGGCGGCAATCAAGGCGGCGGCAACTGGCAGGGCGATCCAAACCAGGGCGGCAACTGGCAGGGCGATCCAAACCAGGGCGGCGGCAACTGGCAGGGCAACCCGAATCAGGGCGGCGGCAATCAGGGAGGCAACTGGCAGGGCAATCCAAACCAGGGTGGTCCGCGTCGCGACGATCGCGGCGGTCCGCGCCGCGACGATCGGGGTGGCCCGCCGCGCCGCGATGATCGCGGTGGTCCGCCGCGCCGCGACGAGCAGCCGCGTCGCGAGGGCCCGCCGCCCGAGAACTGGGGCGTCGGCGGCTTCAAGAACAACCCGTTCGCGAAGCTGGTCGAGAAGCCTGGGAAACCAGATCGTAAATAGGGTTCTACAACGGCTCCCGACTCGCTACGGGGGCGGTGCATGGTCATCGCACTCGCAGATGTATTCGTGCATCTCGGTGCAGGCAGCATCCACGAATCGACCCGCGTTGCCGCCGGAGGGCGAACCGATCAACACGCAGTCCTGACCGCCGCTACCATCGTCGGGCTCGCCTGCTCCCCACGGATCACCGCTCGACGGCGGGTACCCCATCGTGTCCTCGTCGGTGACCCAGGAGAACGTTCCTTCGGTGCTCTGATCGGTCAGGCCGATCCAGACATCGTCGGAGAGCTGCCCCACGAGGTCCTGGCGCTCACGATCACGCCCGACGATGACGAGGTGGGTCCGGGCACCATCACCCTGGTTCGTCGAGTCCGACGTGCACGCGCTCTGCGCCGCCGGCCACGTCACCCGCGTGCCCACGGAACTGCGATAGCTCGTCGACGAGCTCGGGGCGGTCGCCGTGTAGCTCGCCGGACACTTGGCCGGCGGCTGCTCCAGTCCGAACACCTGATCGCACCCCGCGATCAGCAACGCGACGATCGCGAAGACACGCGCACTCTCCACGTCCCCAGCGTACCAGGCCGCTCGTCGGCCCGCGCGGCCTCGCTCGCTCAGCGCGGACCGTAGACCAGCAGCGGCGTGCCGGCTTCGTACGCACCGAGATCCGGCGCCGCGCCCGCATACGCGAAGCCGGGTAGCGCAACGCCGACGTCGATCGCGGCGCCGCCCGCGGCGGGGCGCAGATCCGGCGGAGCCAGCGCCGGGAACGGGCTCGCCGGAATGGTCGGCGGCGTCGCGAATACGGCGGCGGTGAGCTCGACGGCGTGCTTCTCCGTGGTCATCGCGCGCAGCTCGCCGAGGTTCGCGAACCGCGCGGCGCCGATCCGGCCGGAGAAGCTCGTACCGCCGTAGCCGTCGTAGTCGAGATCGACAGTGGAAGCCGCGGCGTCGAGCGAGATCACCCTTCCCGTGCCGATGTCGTAGGTGTTGTACGTGCCCCCCGGGCCGCCGAGGAACAGGTTGTTCCGGAAGTACTGCCGCGAGAACACGTCGGTGGTGAAGATGCCGAACGCATCGCCGCGCTTGACGATGGTGTTGTGGAGGCCGACATCGCCGACCGAGCCGCGCTGCAGCTTGAACGGCGACAGCATGGCGTTGAACATCACGTTGCGGAGGAACCATGTCGGGCCGCCCAGGCCGGGCTGCGAGCTGATGCCCATGAACACATTGGTCAACCGGTTGCCGACGATCCGGCAGTCGTGGAAGCAGAAGTCGGCCTCGATGCCGTCGTCGGCGCACTCGGAGATATCGTTGTAGGCGATGTCGATCGAGTACTGATCGACCGCGCCGGCGTCCTCGATCGTCGAGATGCAGTCGCGGAAGCCCTTCACGCGGTTGTGCTCGATGACGTGGCCCGGGCCGGTGACCTCGATGCCCTCGCCGACGTTCGTGCCATTGACCCCGAGCGCCGCCTCGTTCCACTGGGTCGCGCCGGTGACGATGTTGTCGGCGATGTAGAGATCCTCGGCGCGCGTCTTCGTGACGATGCCGTCCTCGGTGGTGGTCACCGTGTTGCCGGTGATCGCGAGGCCGCGTGCGTCGTTGAACTTGATCTTGCCGGTGATGATGAGGCCCGAAAGGATCACGTCGCGGCGGCCATCGAGGCGCACGTCGCCGGAGATGTTCACGGTGGCGCCGGTCGCCGCGCGGAGGACGATCGGCTTTCCTGCGGTGCCGTCCTTCGTGAAGGTGAACCCGGGATAGGTGCCGGCCGCAAGCTCGAGGATATCGCCGGCGACGGCGCCGCCGGTGACCGCCGAGAACGTCGCCGGGGTCACGGGCTTCACCGGGGCACCGGTCATCGGCGCGGGCACCGGGCGGGTCGCGGCGGTGATGGTCCGGATCTCGCAGCCGCCATCGGGGTCGAGGAGCGCGAGCTCGATCTCGTAGCTGGTCGCGGGATCGAGGTCGAACACGCTGCCGGCGAACCGGTTCGTCCAGCTGAAGCCCGCCACGGTCCCCGCGGGGGTCCGGCGCAGCGGGTAGCCCTGCTTCCAGTCGCCGCCGCTCGCGCGGTAGCGGACGGCGACGGCGGCATTCTCGTTCGCGTCGCCCGTGATCGCCCACTCGATCGTCAAGTTGCGGAGCGTCGGCGACGGCGCGCTGCTCGCGCCCGGCGTGGTCTGGTCGGCCGGCGCCCCGGTGGGCGGGCCGGCAGGGCACGCGGGCGGCGGCGGCGGGCCATCGGCGCCGGCGTCCATGGATCCCGCGGGCTGATCGTCCCCGCACGCCGCGAGCATCAAAAGTGCGACCAGCGGCCTTCGCATGGATCGAGCGTACCGTAGAGTCAGGCGGTGCGTCGTGCCTGGATTCTCGTCGGCCTGATCGCGGCGGCGTGCAGCAACAAGAAGAAGGCACACGACGACGCCGGGCCCGGGCGGGACGACGCCACCGTCGTCGTGGCCGACGCGGCGCCACTCGCGATCGATGCGCCTCCGGCCACGCCCGGGCGCGTGGAGCATGCGGCGTGGAGCCTCGTCGACAACCGCCATGCCGCGCATCGCTTCGTCGATGGCGAGCTGGTGATCGACGCGGCCGATGTCGGCTTCGCGCGCTACACGCGGTTCGGCGTGCCGGTACCGCGCTGGCACCTGGGCCAGTCGGCCGCGGGTGTGCGCGCGGCGACCGCGGATCGCACGGCCGCGCTCGAGGTGCCGCTGACCGTGGAGCAGGCGCGCAGCACCGTCCAGCTGACGGCGCGCGTGTTCGGGGAGGCGACGCAGCAGCTCGCGGTGAAGATCAACGGCCGTCCCGCGAGCAAGGATCCGCGCGTCGAGCTCGCCGATGGCTGGCAGACGATCGCGTTCGCGATCGATCCCGAGCGGCTCGGCGTCGGCGAGAACCTGGTGGTGTTCGAGACCAGCGGCAAGTCCAAGGGCAAGGTGGCGTTCGAGTGGTTGCGGTTCGGCGTCGCGCGCGAGCTGACCGATGCCGATCCGCGCGCCGCGATCGCATTCGATGCGAAGGGCTCGGTCGAGATCGCGAAGGACGCGGGGCTCACGTACTTCGTCACGATCCCCGACGGCGCGCATCTCGTCGCGGACGTCTCGTCGCCGTGCTCGATCGAGATCCGCGCGCGCCCGAGCGCCGATGCCTTCGCGGGGGGCGCGCTCGTCGGCGAGGCGGCGCGCGTCGACCTCACGAAGATGGCGGGGCAGGTGGTCGCGCTCTCGCTCGTCGCGCGCGATTGCCCGAAGGCGAAGATCACGAACGCGCGGATCACGCTCCACGGTCCGGCGTACGTGCCGCTGCCGGCCGCGGCGCCGCCGCGCTACGTGATCCTGTGGATCATGGACGCGCTGCGCGCCGACAAGATCCCGATCTTCACGCCCGGCGCACGCGCCCAGACGCCGAACTTCGACGAGCTCGCGAAGTCGAGCACCGTGTTCCGCCAGTACTACGTCCAGGGCAACGAGTCACAGACCTCCCACTCGAGCATGTGGACCGGCGTCTATCCGGCGGTCCACAACGTGCGGCTCGCCGGCGTCGGCGGGAACTGGAAGCTGTCCGCGGATCTGCCGTCGATCGCGACCGAGCTGTCCGCGGCGGGCCTCACCACCACCGCGGTCACCGGCAACGGCTTCGTCAACGCCGATGGCGGCTACGCGCGTGGCTTCAAGGACTTTCGCAACATGATGCGCGAGAAGGGCATCATCAACGGGATCATCTACGGCGAGACCATCGTCGACGCCGCACTCGGCCAGCTCGACAAGCGTCGGGCGGATCCGACCTACTTGTTCATGGGGACGATCGACACGCACGGTCCGTGGATCGCGCGCAAGCCGTGGATCGACATCTACTCGCCGGGCCGGTACACCGGCCCGTTCCAGGAGTTCGGTACGGCGAAGGATCTCGGGTTCAAGCCCGGATCGATGGGCTGCTCGATCATCCCGCCGCCCGCCGACGTCGAGCGGCTCCGCGCGATCTACGACTCGGCGGTCAGCTATCACGACGAGCAGGTCGGCCGGTTGATCGCCCAGCTCAAGTCGTGGGGGATCTGGGATCAGACGATGCTCGTGATCACCGCCGATCATGGCGAGGAGCTGTTCGAAGATCGCCGCTGCGGCCACGGCGGCTCGCTGCGCGACTCGCTGACCCGCGTGCCGCTCCTGATCCACGATCCAGCGCGGTTCCCGGGCGGCACCATCGTCGACGAGGGGGCCGAGGCGGTCGATCTTCTGCCGACGATGCTGACCGCGGTCGGCGCGGTCATCCCCGACGGCGTCCAGGGGCACCCCCTCGAGCCGCTGGCCCAGTCGCTCGGGCGGGGTTGGCCTTCACCGTCGTACGCCTCGATGTACGAGTACGCGCACGCGATGCGAATCGGCCGGTGGAAGGCGCGGGTCGGCAAGGCGGGCGCTCCGATCATCGGCGACCTGGTCGACGACCCGAACG
>JAYVLW010000830.1:0-3270 GCA_043759315.1 Myxococcales bacterium | reverse complement strand
CCTGCACGCGATCGGCGCGCTCGACGATGCCGGAGATCGTCGCGTGCAACATCTCGGTATCGGCCCCGGTCGCCGCGAGTGAGGGCAACAGGTCGCGCGTGATCGCGACCCGGCCGCTCATCGCCGCGTTGTACGCGTAGAGGTAGCGCGGCAGGTAACTGCGGGCGCGCAGCGCGGCGTGCTCGTCGAGCAGCGCGAACGCATCACCGTGGCGCAGCGCGGCCTCGAGGGCGGAGACCAGCTCGCACACGACCTCCTCGCTGTCGCCCACGAGCGCGAGGCAGTGCCACAACACGCTCGCCGCGATCTCCGGAAGGCCGACGTCGATCAGCTCGTAGCCGAGCTGGTACATGCGATCGGGACTGTCCGGATCGCGGACCGCCTCCGCGGCGAGCTCGGCGAGGGCGTCCGCACCGCGATGCGCGGCGAGCTCCCCGAGCTTGCCCAGCCAGCGCGGGAGCTCCGTGCGCGGGAGTGCCTTACCGTGCGGCCACTCGAGGACCGCCCGCAGCTGTGCGATCGCGCTGGGTGGATCCTCTGCCATCAGCCTCACAGCTTCGCGAGCTTGTGCGACGCATCCCACAAGCTCTTCCGCACTGCCGAGTCGCGCGCGGCGACCGCCGGCGGTGTCGGTGTGCCCTCGTTGAAGTACGTCCCCGAAGGATCGTCGGTGGACTCCCCGCCCGCGAGACGAATGCTCGTCTTCGCGCCGGTCTCCACGGAGGCGCCCTGCACCGGCCCGAACCCCTGCCGCAACAGCTTGGTACCGATCACGCCCGGGTGCAGCGAGTACGCGACGAGCTTCGCCGCGTCGTGCCGCTCCGCGAGCTCGATCGCGTGCATCACGTTCGCGAGCTTCGACTGCGCGTACGCTGCATATCCGGTCCAGCCGGCAGCCAGGGTGAGGTCCTCGAGATGGATGCGCCCGCGGGTGTGCGCGATCGAGGACACGTTGATCACGCGCGATGGCGCGCTCGTGGCGCTCGCTTCGAGCCGCGGCGCGAGCAGCTCGGTCAGCAGAAACGGGCCGAGATGATTGACGGCGAACGTCAGCTCCACGCCCTCCGGTGTCAGCGCCCGCTCGTCGGCGAAGATGCCGGCGTTGTTGACCAGGACGTGCAGCTCGGGGACCCGGGCGAGGATCTGCTCGGCGCCCTTGCGCACGCCCGCGAGCGACCCCAGATCGAACGACACGCCCTCGAGCTCGGCGCCCGGGAGCTCCTCGCTCAGCCTCGCGATCGCGGCATCGACCTTGGGCTTGCTGCGGCCGTGGAGGATGACCTTGGCACCGGCCGCCGCCAGCGCACGGGCGGTCGCCCGACCGATGCCATCGGTGGACCCGGTAACGAGGACGACGCGCCGCTCACTCATGCCGTGAAGATAGCGCACGAACGATCGCCGGTGGGACGCGCGGCAGCCGAGGCTCGATCTCCCGCGCCGTCGCGCTCGTCAACGCCTGCGGGGTCACCCCGGTCCAGGCGGCCAGCTTCGCGAACGCAGCGTCGCGATCGCCTTGCGCGAGCCGGCCGATCGACGAGCCATGCGTGCCGGATGCCTTGACGAGCAGCAGCGAGTCGGTGGCCTGCCCGAGGTCGAACTTGCCGCCAGTCCAGGGATCCCACTGGCCGTAGATGAAGAGCAGCCGATTCCCCTGGGTCTTCACCCAGTCGTCGATGTCGTGCATCGCGACGCCACCGTCGTACGCCGGCTGGGCGGTCGGAAGCGCGCGCGCGTAGTCCGCGTCGGTGAACATCGTGAACGCGTCGAGATAGGGCGTGGCGCTATCCGGATAACCGAGCTGGAAGTACGCCTGGTAGTAGTAGGCGTCGAACAGACCGATCTGCACGTCATCGTTGTCGGTGACCGGGCTGATCTCGTCGAGGAATTGCCAAAGCTTGTCATCGGTGTCGGTGCCCACGGGCACCGAGGCGCAGAAGTTGGCGCCGTAGTACTGCCAGAACGCCCACTCGAGGCTGATGATCGAGCTCTCGACCGCCGGGCGCAGCGGGATGCGAGTGTAACTGTGCGGATCGCTCGTGCTCTGCGCCTGCGCCGCGGCCCTCGCTTCGATCGCGGCGCGCCGATCGCGGAGCATCACGGTCGCGAGATCGCGCACGGCCTGCCGGCACGCGGGCGGGCCGATGGTGTCGATGAACGCCGTGTAGCGGTTGTCCGGTGCGGCGAAGGAGATCGGCGCCACATAGGGCACCGTGCCATCCACGTCGTCGGGGAAGAACCTTCGGTGGTAGATCGCGGTCATTCCACCCTTGCTGCCGCCGGTGGTGATGAACTTGCCGGTGTAGATCGTCCTGAGCGCCGCGATGATCGCGTGCTCGTCGGTCGCCATCTGCTTGATGGTGAGCTTCGACCAGTCTGCTGGGGCCGGACGCGACTCTCCGAAGTACCGATGCTCGATCGAGATCTGGTTCGCCGACAGCATCCGGGTCAGCTCGACCGGCGAGTCGCGGTAGTAGTCCCAGTAGCCCGAGGTGTGGACGATCATCGGCGCCCCGATGTCGGCGTGGAGGAGCGAGACCTCCTGCTCGAATGACGGGCCGGCGGGGTTGTCGTGGTCGACCGGCTGCCGCACGTGCAGGACGATGTACGTGAAGCCCGCGGCGTCGGTCGGCATCTGTTCCGCTCTCACGCCCGGCAGCGCGTTGAGCTGGTTCAGGAGGCCTGACGCCGACGGCGCATCGGCAACCTCGATGTTGTCCCCGCAGGCGGCGATCGCACCCAGGGTGGCGAACAGGGCGAGCACTCGGGACATGAGGCGCAGCTTGCCAGGTCAGCGCCTTGTGGGGTAGGCATTGCGCGTCATGGCACTTTCCGTCGGTATTGTCGGCCTGCCCAACGTGGGCAAGAGCACGGTGTTCAACGCCCTCACGGCCGGCAAGGCCGAGGCTGCCAACTACCCGTTCTGCACGATCGATCCGAACGTCGGCGTCGTCCCGGTCCCGGACGAGCGGCTCGCCCGGATCACGAAGTGGATCCCGCCGCAGAAGGTCATCCCCGCGATCGTCGAGATCGTCGACATCGCCGGGCTCGTCAAGGGCGCGTCCCAGGGCGAGGGCCTCGGCAACAAGTTCCTCGCGAACATCCGCGAGACGCAGGCGATCTTGATGATGGTCCGCTGCTTCGACGACCCGAACGTCATCCACGTGTCGGGCTCGGTCGATCCGATGCGCGACATCGACATCATCGATCTCGAGCTCGCGCTGTCCGACGTGGAGGCCTCCGAGCGGCGGCTGAAGAAGGCCAGCGGCCTCG
>JAYVLW010000829.1:0-7320 GCA_043759315.1 Myxococcales bacterium | reverse complement strand
TCGTAGATGCCGCCATGGTCGACGAAGCCGACGGCCGAGATGCCGGCGGAGCGGAACAGCGGCGCCTCGAGCTCGGCGCGCCCCGTGTATTCGAAGTTGCCGCCGAGCGAGAGCCCGGTTCGCGCATCGCGCGGTCCGAGCGCACCCGGCGCGAAGCCGCGGACCACGCTCGAGCCATCGAGGTGCAGGCGCTCCGAGAGCGGCACGCCCGCGGCGTCACGACTCGACACCGTCGACACCGAGCCTCCGAGGTGCAGCGTGAGTGGACCGAGCGGCGCGTGCAGGCTGCCCCAGCCATCGAACCGCGTGAGCTGGATCTCCGAGCCCCACCGCGGATCGGCGATCTCGACCGTGGCGCCGAGGGACATGCCCTTCGTCGGCAGGAAGGGCTGATCGAGCGTCGAGTACGCGAGCCCGCCGCGCAGCGAGGCGATGCGTCCATCTCGCGAGGTGACAGGCGGTGGCAGATCGCCGCGGGCGGCGATCGGATCGTCGATCGTCGTCGTGATCTGCTCCACGCGATAGCCGATGAAGCCGGTGAGGTGATCGCCGAGCGGTCGCAGCAGCGTGACACCGCCTCCGACGCCGGAGCGCACGAAGCCGGGCAGCTGGTCGCGGCGATTGACGAGCTCGGTCCGCAGCTCCAGATCGCTCCCGAGCAGGTGCGGCAGGTCGTAGCCGAGACGAAACAGCTGCTGGCGCGCCGAGATCTTGGCGCCGAGCGAGAGCCGTTGCCCGGTGCCGAACAGGTTGTCCTGCGCGATCTCCGCCGACGCCATGAACTTGTCGTCGGTCGAGTAGCCCACACCGATCTGGAACCGGCCGGTCGGCTTGCGCTTGGCCGGTACGGGATCCGGTGGTGGTGCCGGTGAAGCCTCGGGCGGAACGAGCGCTGGTGCCTCGCTGGGCGGCTCTGCCTCGTCGTCACGTGCCTCACCCGCGCGCTGCACAGGCGTCGCACCTTCTGGCTCCGCGAGTGCGGGCACCGGGAGTGCGACGAGCAGCACGACGAGCGAAGCAGACCTCCACGTCTGCGTCGCGCTCATGTGTTTCCCTACGACCGTCTCTCGCTGGAACCGGTTGCCCGTGGTGGTGGCAGGGGTACGGTGATCACATGAGAGTTTTCACCACCGCCTTGATCCTCTTCGGCGCCGCATGCGCCGGCCCCGGCCAGGCGAAGCTCGCAGACACACCGACGGCCCACAGCAAAGCGAACACGGGCCTCGCACCGCCGGCGAGCCAGAGCGACGAGGATCGCGCCGAGGTGGTCGACTCGTTCGATCAGATGGGCGCGGGGCAACGCGCGCGCAAGGAAGCGACCGAGACAACGAACACCACGCCGGCCCCGAAACCGGTGCCCGCCGGCACGCCCGGCAAGGCGAAGCCGACGACAACGCCGGCGTCGCCGGAGAAGCCCAACTAAGAACCGATCCTGAGACTCGGTTCTCGGTTCCGCTTCCCTGTTCCCGATTCGGTCGGGCGGTTGACGATCAGCAGCGTTCGGTGCGGAGCTTGGCCGTCGCGAACTACCCGGCCGCTCGGATCGTCTGCTCGCGATCCGCGCAGCGCAGCGTGATCACCGCGCACTCGGCATGTGTGCCCTCGCCAAACCGGCGGGTCATACCGGAGAACCCCACCCCGGGTGTGACGTAGAGCTGCGCCTTCGCGTCGCCCTCGCCCACCTCGTAGAAACCGCGCCGGTACTTGAGCCCGATCCGCGCCATCAGCCGATCGGTGATGCCCTTCACGAACATCTGCCCGCCATGCGTGTGCCCCGACATCACCAGCTCCGCTCCGCGCGCGGCGATCGCGGGCGCGCGATCCGGTGCGTGGCACAGCACCACCCGCGTGGTCCGGGCCGGCGCGCCGGCGAACGCGAGATCGAGATCGTCATGGCGGGTGACGGGGTCGTCGACGCCGACCAGCGCGAGCGGCGCGCCGCGCACGTTCGCGACCGTGGTCTGGTTCTTCAGTACCTCGTAGCCGTGGCGCTCCAGTGCCTGGGTGACGCCGCCCGCCCACACGAAGTAGTCGTGGTTCCCGAGCACCGCGAGCACGCGCGGCGCCTGGAGCCCGGCGAGCTGTTCGGCCGCCTCGGCGACCTCTCGCCGCTTCCAGCACACGTAGTCGCCGGTCAGCAGAATAAGATCCGGCTTCGCCGCGTTGGCTGCGGAGATGGCCGCGCGGATGTGCGAGCGGGGTGTGAGATTGCCGACGTGGATGTCGGAGAGCTGCGCGATGCGGACGCCATCGTGGCGGGGATCGAGCCCCGGGACCGTCACTTCGTGCTCCGAGACGCGCGGCGGAACCGGACCGGCCATTCGACGAACTGTGCGGTCCAGATACCCGGTTGGCAATGCCACATCTCCTACGCGGCGACCGCGTAGTGGCCTTTGCATCTACCCCGATCTCCTGACAGCATGAACACCATGGCAGCGGTGGCAAAACCCAGCCCTTCCGACGGACGTATCGCGTGCCCGCACTGCGGTGGCCTGGTCCATCCCATCGCGGGAACGTGCAAGCACTGCAAGGCGGACCTCGCCGAGGCGCGCGGCGCTCGGCCGGCGGCCGCCGCGGCGCTACCCGCACTGGCAGGAGGTGGCACGGCACGTCCTCCGCTCGCCGTGAAGGCGGACGCCACCCCCGTCCCCGCCAAGCCGTCGCCGCTCCGCACGATCGTCGCGGCGGCCGCCGATCCCGCCGCGATCCTTCCGCCGCGGGAGACCGGCCGCATGCCGGCGCAGCGATCGAGCGGCTCGCTGCTCAAGAACTGGCCGGTGCTGGTCATCATCCTCGCCGGCCTCGCGATCGCGGCCGCGGTGGTGATCATGGTGTGGCCGGCGTCGTCGACCGCGAAGGCCGATACGCGGCTCCCGCCCCCGCCGGCGCCCGAGCGCATGGACACCAATCCGCTGCCGCCGAAGGGCTCGATGGCGACTCCGCCGCCGAGCGGCGCCGATCCGTGGAGCAGCAAGGGCACTCAACCCGCTCCGCCCGATCCCGATGATCAGACGAGCATCGATCCGGACGACCCCGCGAAGGATCCGCTGAACCCGCGCGCCGGCATGAACATGCTCGGCAACGGCATCATGTTCAGCGTGTTCGAGCACGCGTGCACCCGGATGACGAGCTGTGGCAACTCCACCCTCGCGCCGTTCTGCTCCACGCTGTCGCAGGCGTTCGGCCCGATGCCGGCGCCGACCTGCGCCGCGGCCCAGCGCTGCATCGAACGGATCGATGCGCTGCCGTGCGACGCCGCCATGAGCTCGCAGGCCGACATCCTCACGATGATGGGGACGCTCCAGGACTGCAGCGAAGCCGCACGCTGCTAGGCGGTCGAGACCTCAGGGCATGAGATAGACCGTGATGGCCTTGCCGTACGTGACGGCGCCGAGCCTGCAGTCCTCGTAGCCCTTCGGATCCAGAGCGCAGATATCTCTGCAGTTGCCCGCCGCAACGAATCCACACGCCGTGGTAGCGGTGCCGGGCACGGCCGTGGCGCACAGCCGCAACGCAAGCCAGGCCGACGGCGTCCGGTTGAGGATACCGGCGCCCTGGCAGGTGCCAAAGACGGGGGGCGAGACGAACAGGTTGCCGAAGAACGCACCCTCCTGGACCGAGTAGGCAGTGACCTCCGTCGACGTCGTCGCCAACGCGGAGAAGTCCCCGCGGATCGAGATCGGGACGCTGATCCCCCAGTAGTTCGTGCGCGCCATGAGGCACGCGGTCATCCAGGTCTGCTCATCGTGGCTGAGGCCGCGCGAGCTCCAGCTCGGTGCGATCCCCACCTCGCCCGGGTAGGAGTACGTCGTCCCCGCGTAGGTGGCGACCAGGGTCTGCGACGAGGAGAACGCGCACTTGACCGCGTACGCGAGCACCTCGCGTCCGCCGTCGGTGGACATCAGATCCGCGACGACCGCGGGATTCGCTGTGACGGTGTTCCCGCTCGCGGTGCCGATCCGCGCGCCGCCGACCGCCGCGAGCCTGAGCCCGTTGCCCGACAGCCGGTTGCCCGACAGCCGGTTGCCCGACACCAGCCCCTGCTCGTCGACCGAGAGGTCGGGATCGTCGTCGATCGCACAGCCGGCCGCACAGATCATCAGGAGCGTGGTCGCGGCAAGGTACGAGGTGGTGGTGGGCTTCACGGAATCCTTTCGGTTGTTCGCGGTAGCTCGATCACGAACGAAGTCCCGACACCGAGCGTCGACTCCACCCTGATGGTCCCGCCCGCGTGCTTGACGACCTCGTGCACCATGCTGAGGCCCAGGCCAGATCCCTCACCGGGCCGCTTCGTGGTGAAGAACGGCTCGAAGATCTGGTCCTTGACCGACTCGGCCATGCCCTCACCGGAATCCAGGACGGAGACCCGAACGTGATCGGCCTCGATCGCGCACACGACCGACACCTGCCCCCGGACCGGGATCGCGTCCGATGCGTTGTGCAGGAGGTTCATCAGCGCCAGCACCAGAGCCCCCTCCGAACCGTCGACGTACGTGTCGCCATCGGGGACCACGATCTCGAGGGTGCCCTTCGCCAGGATCCGGGTCCGCGCGAGCTTGACGGCCTTGCGCACGGCGCTCTGGATCGAGACGGGTTGCGTCTTCGTCGCGAAGCTCTTGCGAGACGCGAGTTGCACGAGCGTGTCGACGAGCTCCACGACATGCCGTGTGGACTCGAGCCCGTCATCGATCCACTGATGGAGTCGCTCGGGGATGCTCGCTCGCTCCTCGTCGAGCATCTCGAGTCCGATCATCGTCACGGTCAGAGGGCCGCGCATGTCGTGACTGATCGTCGCGGCGTCGCGGCCGATGCGCGCGAGCATCTGGGTGTGCATCCAGCGCTTGAGCTGGTCGGGGGAGGCGTTGGAGGGTGACTCGCGGACCACGACGAACCCGGGTGCGCCGGGCGCCGGCAGACCGGTGATCGAGAGGGCGGTCTCCGCGGCCCCGGTCGCCATCACGTCACCGGCCCGCGTCGCCGGCGTCCACGCATCGATGTCGAACAGCGGTCCGCCGACGATGCGGTGACCGCTGACGATCGCATCGTCGACGTGGATCGTCGCGTGTGCGAGCATGCCGGACTCGTTGACCGCGTACACCGCCGCGAAGATCGCGGCGAGCACGGCGTGACGGTGATCATCGCCGCCGAGGCGCGACGTGAACATCGCGAACCGTGGCGCCTCGATCTGTGGCGCGAGCCCGACGGAGTCGAAGCGCTCGCGGATGCGCACCCAGCTCCGGTCGACTGCCTCGAGATCGTCGGCGGACGTCGGGTGAAGCTGGAGCTGGACGCCGACGGCGGGACCCCGCTCGGAGGAGGACTTCGACGACGGCTGCGTCACCGTCGACGCGCGCAGGAGCTCGAGGAACGCCCTCGCCGATACCGGGCGACCCGCGGGATCGACGCTCATCGCAGCCTCGATCGCGGCGTCGGTTCCGGGCGGGACCCGTGCGATCGCCGATGCGCGTGGCCGGGTCGCGTGGACGTGCAGGTAGTTGATCACCTCGAGCTGCTCGTGGACGAAGGGGAGCTGGCCGGTGAGCAACTGGTACGTCAGCACGCCGAGCGCGTAGACATCCGTGCCCGGCCCGACCGGCTTTCCGGTCAGCTGCTCGGGTGCCGCGGAGCCGAGCGAGCCGAGGCGCATCCGCGAGTGGGTGAGGTCGATGCCGTCGACGGCGCGGAGCTTCGCGATCCCGAAATCGAGCACGACGACGCGTCCGCGATCGAGGAACACGTTGGACGCCTTGATGTCGCGATGGATGATGCCGCGGGAGTGCGCCAGGTCGAGGACCGCGACGATGGGCTCGAGGATCGACAACACCTCGCCGAGCTCGAGCCGTCCGCGGAGCGCCAGATGGTGTTCGAGGTCGATCCCTTCGAGCAGCTCCATCACGATGTACGGCACGAGATCGGGGGTCTGCCCCACTTCGTGGATGCGCACGACGTTCGGATGGGAGACCGCCTCGCTGGCGGTGGCTTCACGCAGGAACCGCAGCACCTGATCGCTGCGATCGCAGTGCTCGGGGTGGAGCAACTTGATCGCCACCCGCTCGTGGGTGTCGGTCGCCTCGGCGGACCACACGGCGCCAAAGCCGCCCTCCCCGAGCAACTGCTCGAGGCGGTAGCGATGGATCAGATCGCCCTGCGTTGGGGTGGTGGCGGGCATGAAGGGGGATCTCCAGGTGCAAAGACGAACGAGCACCGACGACGACAGCGGGTCGACTATGGCAGATAGACCGTCACGACCTGCTCGTAGGTCGCATCGGGGCCGCACTTCTTGTTGTCATCGTCGCAGGCGACGGCGCAGAACCCGTCCGTGACGAACCCGCACGGCGTGGTAACGCCGTTGGTGGTGGTGGCGCAGACGCGCTGGGCCAGGTACGGCGAGGGGTCATGGGCGAGGATGCCGGCACCCGCACACGTGCGGAGCACCGGCGGGTTCGCGAACAGGTTCCCGTAGAACGCCGCCTCCTCGACGGTGTAGTCGAGCCTCTCGGCCTCCTGCACGGAGAGATGCGGACCGCGCACCGAGATCGGGACGGTGATGCCGAAGTAGTTGGTGTGGGCCAGCAGGCAAGCCGTCAGGAGCTCCTGATCCTTCGTGCCCAGGGGCTTGGTGACCCAGTCGTGCACCAAGTTCAGACGACCAACGAGGGTGTACCGCGTCCCGTCGACGATGCCGATCAACTCCTCGTCGCTCGCGAGCGCGCATCCCACGGCGTAGCGGAGAACGTCGCGCGACGTCTCGCCCCGCAGCATGTCGACCAGCAGTGGATTCGTGTCATCGACGAAGTACTGCTTCTTGTTGGAAGAGCGGCTGAGCCTCCCCCTGGTCAACGCCCCCAGCCGAAGGCCGTTGCCGCTGAGCCGATTCCCGCTGAGACGGTTCTCGGACTTCACGGCCTGGTCAGCTGTCCCGTACGCGGTCGCGTCGTCCACGGCGCACCCCGCGAACACCAGTAGCGCGGCGCAGATCGGTAGCTTCGACATAGCCCTCCCGGCTGACGATCAAGCCCCAGGTTCGCCCGATCCTGCCAAACATTTGGGGTTCGATGGGGTAGCGGCCGGAGTGATCCACCACGCCCACAGTGGCGCCTGGTCGACGAGACGCGCGGCGCGCGAGATCACATCGCCCACCACGGACGGGCCGCCCACCCGGGAGTGCCACCACAGGATCTCGAGCTGCTCCTCCGGAGGGAACCCCTCCGCGGTGCGCTCGAGCTCGCGCCACAGCAGCTCTCGATCGTCGTCGGCAGCCACCGCGGTCAAGCACCGAGCGAACGTGGCCACCATGTCGGATGCGTTGTCCGGGAGTGC
>JAYVLW010000828.1:0-3630 GCA_043759315.1 Myxococcales bacterium | reverse complement strand
CGGCTCGAGGATGTCGAGGCACTCGACAAGCAGAAGAAGCACTCGATCGAGCTCGTGATCGATCGCCTGACGATCAACGACAAGGACAAGGGTCGGTTGACCGACTCCGTCGAGACCGCGCTGCGCGAGGGCAAGGGGAAGATGATGGTCGAGGTCGCGGGCGAGAAGATCCCGCGGATGTACTCGGAGGCGAACGCGTGCCCGAAGTGCGGCATCGGCTTTCCCGAGCTGTCACCGCAGAGCTTCTCGTTCAACTCCCCGCTCGGTATGTGCGTCGAGTGCAACGGCCTCGGCGAGCGCCAGGCCGCAGATCCGGATCTCGTGGTCCCCGATCAGACGCGCTCGATCCGCGATGGCGCGGTCGCGGTCTGGGGCGAGTCGATCGCGAAGGACTCCGGCTGGACAACGAACATCGTCAAGGCGCTCGCGAAGTCGTTCAAGATCGATCTCGACAAGCCGTGGAACAAGATCGGCGAGAAGCAGCGCGACATCCTGATGTACGGCACCGGCGACAAGCGCGTGACGGTGGCGTGGGAAGGCCGGCACTCGACGGGCGAATGGGCGATGCGGTTCGAGGGCATCCTCGCGCAGCTCGAGCGGCGCCACCGCGAGAGCTCGTCGGAGCGCACGCGCACCCACTACGAGCAGTTCTTCCGCGCGATCCCATGCGCTACCTGCCACGGCACGCGCCTGCGGCCGGAGTCGCGCGCGGTGTTCGTCAACGACAAGCCAATCGTCGACGTCACCGGAATGACGGTGAAGGAGGCATACGAGTTCATCACCTCGATGAAGCTCACTGGCTCGCGCGCGCAGATCGCGGGCGAGGTCCTCAAGGAGATCCGCGCGCGGCTGACGTTCCTCCTCGACGTCGGCCTCGATTACCTGACGCTGCATCGCGGCGCCGGCACGCTATCCGGCGGCGAGGCACAGCGCATCCGGCTCGCGTCGCAGCTCGGCAGCGAGCTGTCGGGCGTCCTCTACGTTCTCGACGAGCCGTCGATCGGCCTGCACCAGCGCGATAACGAGCGACTGATCAAGACGCTGCATCGCCTGCGCGACCTCGGCAACACCGTGCTCGTCGTCGAGCACGACGAGGCCACGATCGAGGCGGCGGACTGGGTCGTCGACTTCGGCCCGGGCGCGGGCCGCCATGGTGGCCGCGTGGTCGCCGAGGGAACGCCGGATGACGTGAAGGCCGTGGCCGCCTCGATCACGGGACGCTTCCTCTCGGGCGCCGAGAGGATCGAGGTTCCGGCCCAGCGCCGCACGCCCACGAGCTGGGTCAAGCTCACCGGCGCGAAGGAGCACAACCTGAAGAACGTCACCGTCGAGATCCCGCTCGGCGTGATGGTCGCCGTCACCGGCGTGTCCGGTGCCGGCAAGTCGTCGCTGATCAACGCCACGTTGTACCCGGCGCTCAACCGCATGCTGCATCGCTCGCTCGATCGGGTCGGGCCGTACGAGTCGCTCACCGGACTCGGCAAGATCGACAAGTGCATCGTGATCGACCAGCAGCCGATCGGGCGTACCCCGCGCTCGAACGCGGCGACCTACACGAAGGCGTTCGATCTCATCCGCGAGCTCTACGCGCAGATGCCCGTCGCGAAGACGTACGGCTACGCGGCGGGCCGGTTCTCGTTCAACGTCTCCGCGAAGCAGGGAGGCGGGCGCTGCGAGGCGTGCGAAGGCGCCGGCGTGCGCGAGGTCGAGATGCACTTCCTGCCGAACGTGTTCGTCACGTGCGAGGTGTGTAAGGGCAAGCGCTACAACGACGCCACGCTGCGCGTGACCTACAAGGACAAGAACATCGCCGAGATGCTCGACACGCCGATCGACGAGGCGGCGGTGCTATTCCAGCACCACAAGCAGCTGTCGCGGATCATGAACACGCTCGTCGACGTCGGCCTCGGCTATGTCTCGCTCGGTCAACCGGCGACGACCTTGTCGGGCGGGGAGGCGCAGCGCGTGAAGCTCGCCCGCGAGCTCGCGCGGGTGCAGACGGGGCGGACGCTGTACTTGCTCGACGAGCCGACGACCGGCCTCCACTTCGGAGACGTCAAGAAGCTACTCGAGGTGCTCGAACGGCTCGTCGAGAGCGGCAACACCGTCCTCGTGATCGAGCACAACCTGGACGTCATCAAGACCTCCGACTGGATCATCGATCTCGGTCCCGAAGGTGGCGCTGCGGGTGGCGAGGTGATCGCCGCGGGCACCCCGGAGCAGGTCGCGCAGGTCGCGCGGAGCTACACCGGGCAGTTCGTGAAGCCGCTGCTCGAGCGCTCGAGGCCGGCGAAGCGTCGGCGCAGCGAGGCGAGCGCGGGCGCACAACTCTGACCCACGCCGGCATTCCTGAGGGCGCGCCGCACGCCGTACCCGATCGACACCCGACCAACCATCTGCCTTGTCGACCACGACGAGGTCGATGGGATGGCCGTGAAGCGCGCCTCTTCCAGTCCTCGAGTAGGTGACGATCTGGGAGCTCGCAGAGGTGATGGCGACATCAACGCGGACTGAACGCTGCTGGAGCTCCCCGAGCCCTCACTTGTGGGCTCCGTTCGTCGGCGCCGTGAGGTCGAGGTAGACGTCCTGCGAGGTGACCCTGGCACCGCTTGGAGTCGGCGTCGCTGCCATGCGCGCGAGCAGTACGTCTGCGAGGTTCGACTTGCCCTCACCGAGCTGAACGTCGGGGACGAGCTTGAGACCCGCGGCGCCGACGATCTGCGCGATCTGGATCGCGGTGAACGCGCCCTCGCCCAGCGCGCTGCGACCGGCCTGGTAGCTCAGCGCTTGCGCCGCGCCCCGCGCGCGCTCCGCCTCGGCGGCGGCGTCACCACGCATCCGCGTCGCATCGGCGTCGGCCTCGGCCGCAAGCCGCGTCGCGTCAGCCGCCGCGGCCGCCGTCACGCGTGCGACCTCGGCGTCCGCAGACGCGTGGACGCGCGCCGACTCGGCCTGACCACGCGCCACGGCGACCTGTGCCTCGGCGTTCTTGGTGTGGATCAGCACCTGCTGTTCGCTCCGCACGACCTCGGCCTGCATGTTCGCCGCGGCGGTCTCGCGCTCGAGGAGTTGGCGGCGCAGCTGGGTCTCACGCTGCACGTCGTACGTACGCTGCAACTCGTCCGCGATCTTGCGATCGGTCTGCGTCTTCATCAACTCGGCCGGCGGCGAGATGTCGCCGATCAGCGCGTCGATGCAATCGACGTCATACGCGGCCACGGCGGCTCGGATGTGCAGGTAGGCCTCGCGCTGCCGTGCGGTACGGGCCGAAAGGAACTCGAGCACGCTCACCTCCTGCGCGGAGTTACGGAAGTAGTTACCGACCGTGGGCTGCAACACGTGGTCGACGAGGTTCTGCATCGATCCGACGCGAGAGATCACGCGCGGCGCATTCTTCATACCGACGTGAATGATCGCCGCGACGTCGAGATTGAACGAGAATCCGTCGCGCGACCGCACGGTGATCGAGCTGAGGCCCGCGTCGTAGCTGTGCGACTCGGCACGCTGCGCCCAGTTGAGGACGATGTTCGTGGTCGGCACGAGCTCGACCTTCATCGCGCGCACGTTGAGCGGGTGCTTGCCGGGAAGTAGCGGCTCGACCCACACGCCCTTGCGGCCGCGCTCGACGAG
>JAYVLW010000827.1:0-5064 GCA_043759315.1 Myxococcales bacterium | reverse complement strand
CCGGGAACGTTTCTCTGGACCGCCGGTGACGGCGGCCGTTACCAGCTGTTTCCCAATGTCGATGTCACACAGCCGTCGGGGACCGTGTCCGGAGATCCTGCGGGCCCGCACGTCATCCCGCTCGCCGCCGGCAAGCTCACACTCGCCGCCATCCACTTCGTCTTTCTCGATTAGCTACTTCCGCACCCGGTGCGTACGGCCGTGACCGGGCGCACGTCATGCAGGTTCGATTTCGCTGGTTCTCCGTTGACCGGTGCGGCTGCTGCGCGCCCAATTCGGGTGTGCGGCCCCGACAAAAACTCGTGTCGATCCTGTTGTTCTCGGCAGCCCCGCTGCTACCGGCGTGCGTGACGGAGCCCGATGCGGGAGCGCAAGCGCCGACGGCGCTCTTGGACCTCCGCCAGGAGCTGGGCGACACGCCGCCCGCCGAGGCGCTGTCGACCAAGCTCGTGCACTTCGCACCTCTGTGCGACGCCGACGGTTATCCGCTCGTCGGGAACGTGGCCAGCAAGGGCCTGGGCCTCCAGCCCAGCGAGTATTGCGCCGAGGCGAAGAAGCTCGAGCAGCTCGACTAAGTGGTGCGGCCATTCGAGCTCGTCGCGATCGGAGGTCCGTGGGAGAAGCGCCTCGCAGGTAGGCGCGGATGGATCGGGGAGTTGCCGTGGAGCGATCCCGTGCCGCATGGGGCAGATGCGCTCGCGGCGCGGCTCGTCTGGACGCGGACGGCGTTCAGTGAATATGCCAGCGCAGCGGCGTTCGCGGAGATCGCCGCCGCCTTGCTGCGCGCCGGGGCCCCGATCGAGCTCAGCGCAGCGGCGGGCGACTTCGTGGTCGACGAGATCCTGCACGCGGAGGTCGCGGCGAGGATCGCACTCGCCCTGGGGGGCGCCGTCGAGTTGCACGTCGACTACGACAAGCTCGTGCGTCCGCCGGCGGGCGTCGATCCGTTGCTCCGTGCGGCCGAGCTGATCGTCCGGACCTCGTGCGTCGGCGAGTCACTCACCGTACCGATGTTGAAGTTGTCGCGGTCGCTCGCCGGCTCGCCCTTGATCGAGGCCGCGCTCGATCGGATCGTCGGCGACGAATCGAGCCACGCGCAGTTCGGCTGGTGGTTCCTCGATTGGGCCGACGATCGACTGTCCGACGCCGACCGCGCATACCTCGCGACCGTCGCCGGTGATGCGGTGCGCGCGTTCGCGCCGCTGCTCGGAGGAGACTGCGTCGACAGCGGGCTGGGTGTGGTCGCGTGTGATCGGTACGATCCGGTGTTCGTGAGCGCGGTGACCGAGCAGGTCGTAGCCCCGCTCGCCGAGCGTGGAATCACGCTGCCCGTGACCGCGCTCGCAGCACTCACCTCTCGATAGTCGGGGAACCGTGCCGTTGGCCGCGAGCTCGAAGACGTCGGTCTGCGCATCGTGCTCGACGCGGGGTGGCGGTGTATCTTCCATGGTGATGGACGAGGAGACGACCCGCCAGCCGAGCTACGCACGAGGCCTCAAGCTCGTGCGCATCGGGGTGTTCCTGATCCTCGTGCAGAGCGCGATGTCGCTCATGTTGCTCGTGAAGATGCTCAGTGCCGACACGCCCGACGAGGTGTTCGGCGCCATCAAGTACGCGCAGTACGCGATGTACACGAACCTGGCCGCCGCAGTGGCGATGCTCGTAGGCAGCGTGCTCGCGTTGCCCGAGTTCCGCCGCGCGCACCTCCCGATTCACCTCGTGCTGTTCGCCAGCGCCTGCTTCGCGGTCGCGGCCGCATCGGTGTGGTGGACGCAGCACGTGGTGGACACGTTCGTCCGCGTCGCGCTCGACCCCGACTCCACGTACGAGGACGTGATCCGCGCCAGCGAAGGGCTCAGCTCGCTCAAGCTCGCGACCACGATCAAGGACCTCGCGTACGTGCTGGGCCTTGTCACGGTGGTCCGGACCATCCGTCAGTTCGCGGTCGCGAACGATCAGTACGAGCTGCGCGACGCCTCGAGCACCATCACGCAGCTCGTCGTGGTGATGCTGGTCGCCGACATCTTCTACCAGCTGACGTATGGCCTCGGCTCCGGCGCGAGCGTGTTCCCGATCGTCGGCCTGCTCGTCGCGCTCGGCGTCGCCCTGTACTGGATCTACTGCCACCTCCGCCTCGCGAAGTTCCTCAAGGCGGCCGCGATCCTCGTCGGGGAGCCGCACCTGTTGCCGGTCGCCACCGCCGTCAAGGTTCCCACTGCCGAGGCCCTCGCACCGAAGCCGCGCCCGAGCGCGCCGAAGCTCCCGCGCGAGGTCACGGCGCCGTCGACGCCGAGCGCGCCGATCATCGTCGTCGCCCCCGAGCTCCGCGCGGCGGCGGCTCCGCGCGCTGAGGGCTCGGCCGACGCCGATCCGGACGATCTGCCGAAATTCCTCCGCTGACGACTAGCGCATCGACGTGCGCGAAGCGCGCAACTCCGCGTGGTGAGTGAGGTTTTGACTCTGCGCGTGACGTTTGGCGGCGCCAGCTACCCGAGTGGCCACCCGCGCCGATGATCGCGTGATCACTGGACCTGCGAGTTGGATCCGATGTTGCGGATGACCCCACTCATGCTGTCCAGCCCGGCTACCAGACTTGCCATCCTGGTCTCTCTCTTCGGCGCCGCCGCGTGCACCGAGGAGCGCGAGGTCACCCCGCTGTACAACCATGCCAACGCCCGGATCATCATCCAGATGAACCAGTCGTTGAACGGCGGGGAGCAGGTCTACACCCGCGCCCGCCGCGGCAACTTCAAGACGCTGGACTGCGCCAAGCTGATGACCGAGATCCAGCCACTCGAAGACACGAGCGGCGAGAGCATCGACGGTCCGGTGGTCGACATCGCGCTGACGAAGTCGGTCTACGACAGCCCGGCCTGGATCAACCCGACCCCAGCGATGCTCGCGTCGCTCACCAAGGGCGTCGACTCGATCATCGACCTCTGCATCATGGACGGTGACAAGGAGGTCATCAAGATCGAGCGCGACCTGTTCCAGGCGTGGGACCAGGCGCGCGGGCAGGGCATCGGCGGCAAGGCCGATGACCCGAGCGGCGAGCAGCGCATCACCAGCCCGCAGGGGTACGGCGAGCGCTGCGTGAGCGAGCTCGGCGAGATTCCGTTCTTCAACAAGACGGGCGACGGCGAGTACTCGACGTACAACTGCCTCGATTCGACGCCGATCCCGATGACGGCGACCGCCGCGAACGGCACGGTCAACGCGCCGCAGGACGGCACGCTCTCGCAGTGCGACAACCCGCAGTACATCTACTCGCTGTGCGAGGCGGGCCCGCGCGTTGCGACGAAGATCAACGAGCAGGGGACCCGGTGGGTGCTGCTCTGCCGCAAGAGCATCGGCGGCTACGCCTCGTCCGAGTTCAACGACATCGCGATGATCGGCTCGAACCCGTTCACCGGTAAGACCTGCTTCTTCCAGAACGCGCTGTACTCGAAGCGGGACGGCGCACACGTGCCGCACCCGGCCGACAAGGTGAAGTCGTCGAACCTGTGGGCGGGCGTCCACGGTGGTCTCGGCGAGGGCATCCAGTGCAGCGGCTGCCACGACGCCGATCCATTCATCCACAGCCCGTGGATCGACGGCGCGAAGGACTCGAACGGCCGCCCGATCGTCCCGAAGATGGGCGTGGATCCGGACTTCGCCATCGGCGCGAACGACACGCCGTACGCGCTCGTCAACCGCCGCGGTCAGGGCTGGAAGATGGAGAAGCAGATCACCGCCGAGGCCGCCAACGCGTGCACCAAGTGCCACCGGATGTCCGCCGGCCGCTGGGCCGACGACTACCTCGCGCGCATGAACGGCACGGATAGCAGCTGGATCGGCATCACCACGGCCGAGGGCAACAAGCCGGAGAACAAGTACTGGATGCCGCCGGAGCACGCGATGACGGACGCGACGTGGGCGACCTCCGCGGAGAAGAAGGCGCTCGAGTTCATCCAGTCGTGTGGCGCTTCGAGCGCGCCCGCTTCGTGCGGCCTCAAGGACGTCCCGGAGACGCTGGGCAGTGTCGACAGCGGCGGCAAGCTGCGTAACCCCGTCACCCTCGCGGACGACGAGCTCGCCAAGCAGGCGACCACGCTCCTCGGCATGAACAAGAACGTCACCGGCAACAAGATCTGCGTCGACTGCCACGTCGGGAACACGAGCACGCTGCAGGACTGGAAGGACAAGACCGACGAGGCCGTTGCATCGGGCCTCAAGGACGCCGACCTCCAGGGCGAGGCGCACAACGACACCACGTCGGGCGTTCGCATCGAGACCAACCAGTTCAAGGTCCTCGGTCCGTTCGAGGTCGGTGCGGGCTCGTTCTTCGAGGTCAACATCACCGGCACCGGCGACGTCGACCTCTACGTGAAGCGCAACGCGGAAGTCTCGAAGGAAGTCTACGACTGCCGCCCGTTCGCGCAGACGTCGACGGAGAAGTGCGAGAAGTCGATGTACAACGCGTCGGGCCCGGCGAAGTTCTGGATCGGCCTCAACGGCACCGCGGACGGCACCATCAAGATCACGGCGAAGTACAACTCGCCGAACCCGAACGCCATCCCGGCGAAGGACCGCATCAAGGAGTTCCGTCTGGACCCGTCGGCGTCGGACTCGCCGTACGTCCCCGGCAAGGTCGGCATCTACGCCGCCGCGGCGCACCTCGGCTGGTTCCAGGACACCTTCAAGCAGGCGTACCCGGTCGGCGAGCACGGCAACACCAACGACACCTGGGCGCTCGAGTACGGCAAGTTCAAGAGCCGCACCTCGATGCCGAAGGGCAACCACCCGCGCTTCGAGCAGGCGCAGTTCGACATCGTCGCCGAGTGGTTCGCGCGTGGCGTGCCTCGCATGACCTCGTACATCGCGCCCGACACCGGCCCGACGTCCTGCACCCCTTCGATCACCTCGGCCGTCACCACCCACGTCACCGACATGGCGACCAACGGCTGGGCCGCGCAGAACCGCCAGGCGGGCCTCGCGATGTTCAACGTCGACGGTCTGCCGACCGCGCAGAGCAAGCCGTACGGCACGGGCTGGGCGAAGCAGGGCCAGCTGCGCATCCTCAAG
>JAYVLW010000826.1:0-5256 GCA_043759315.1 Myxococcales bacterium | reverse complement strand
GTCACCGCCGCGCTCAAGGGCGCGCCGGTCGGCAAGATCGACGTGATCGGCCTCGGCATCGAGGACTCCCAGATCTACATCGACGGCAAGCTCGCGTGCGAGCGCGGCCCGTGCCTGAACGCGCTGCAGCAGGGCGACCACGTCGTCCGCGTCACGCGCCCGGGCTTCAAGCCGTACACGCGGCGGGTGACCATCCAGGCGAAGACCCAGATGACCGTGAAGGTCGGCCTCGCGCCGAAGCCGAGCCGCAGCGACGCGGTGATCGCGTACGTGCTCGCCGCGGGCTTCGGCGGCGGCGGCATCTTCCTCGGTCTACAGGCGAACAAGTACCAGGACCAGATCAAGAGCGCGATCGACAAGGGCGATCCACCGCCTGACTCGAACGACCCGCGGTTCACCAAGGGCAAGATCTTCGCGATCGCCGCGGACGCGACGTTCGTCGTCGCGGGCATCACCGCGCTGACTGCGATCTACTACACGTTCCGCGACAAGGGGGCGCCGTCGACGGCGCTCATCGATGTTCGCGCTCTCGCACTGACACCGCAGATCGGCCCCGGCTATGCGGGCGTCGGCATGGAGGCACGCTGGTGATGCGCACGACACTCCTCGTAACCGGATGTGCTCTCCTCTCGGCTGGCGTCGGCTGCAAGTGGACCGACTTCGATGATCTCGAGAAGGACACCTGGGTGTCCTCGACGGACAAGCCGAACGGCGACTCCACCGACTACGGCGTGGCGATCCAGCGCGGCCAGCGCGGCTCGAACGGCGGCAAGCTCGTGGTGATCGGCGCCGGCCAGGCGCAGTACACCGAGCTCGTCTACTCGCCGAACGGCGAGAGCGATCTCGCGCCGACGGCGCTCAAGCTCAACACGCAGTTCGGCATCGGCAACCTCGACCAGCAGCCGATCCTGATCGCGGACCCCACGACCACGAGCGACGAAGTCTCGCTGGTGGTGAACTCCGGCGGGCAGAGCATCGCGGTGCTCACCGGCACCGGCGGTCTGCTCGCGCACCAGATCTTCGGCCCCGAGCAGCCCGATGCGGCGACGTACATGGTCCCACCGCCGCGCCCGGATCAGCCCACGCTGCCGACCCCGGCGCAGGTGCTCGTCGGCTCGATCGACACGCTGTACGGCGCGTTCGTGATGAACACCCCGAACCCGCAGACGAAGTGCCAGATCGTCGACGAGGCGGCCTCGGTCGTCACCGTCCGCGGTCTCGGCGCCACGCGCGTCAGCTCGACCACGTTCGACGACGTCGTCGTGTGGGGCACGGTCGGCGGCAACGCCGGCAAGCTCCTCGTCTACCCGGGCGGCGTGTTCAACGGCAACATGGTTGCCGGCACCTGCCCCACCGGCATGCAGCAGCCGATCGCCGGCTCGGCGGCGACCACGCCGTTCGTTCCAGCGAAGGGCTCGCAGATCGTGATGGTCGATCCGACCCACTTCATCGCGGTCGGTCACAAGGAGCTCGGGAGCACCGACAGCTTCCTCGGCTTCTACTCGATCAGCCCGGCGGGCGTGATCACCGCGACCGGCGCGCCGGTCACGCTGTCGGACCTCCGCACGGCGACGATCCTCACCGTCGGCACCAAGAAGTACGTGGTCGCGGGCTACCCCACGGCCCTCGTCGAGAACGTGAAGGCCGGCCGCGTGCTGGTGTTCCCGCTCGACCTCACCACGGGCATCAACGCCACGCCGGCGGCGCAGCTTTACGACTCGCAGCCCGAGGACAACCAGCAGTTCGGCCGCGGTGTCGCCGCGATGCCGTTCAATGGAGACGAGGTCGTCGCCGTCGCCGCCGACAACGAGATCTTCGTCTACTTCGAGCTCGGGCCGTCGGCGAGTAATCCGCCGATGGGGTCGATCTACGGCGACAAGCGAGCGCGGTGAGTGCTGTACCAGTGTCCGGTCTGCCAGCGCCCGTTTGGTGAGCCGGGCTTCTGCCCGTTCGATCGCGCGCAGCTCATGGCGCCGGTCAGCGCGCCCGACAAGGCCACCATCCTGTCGATGGCCATGCCGGTGGCCGTGCCGAAGTCGACGGAGACGGGCAAGGATCCGCATCAGACCCAGGTCGAGCCGCGGCGCGAGACGTTCCCGCTGACGCCGTCGACCACCGCGGGGAGCGCGGTCGTCCGCGAGATCCCGACCCAGGAGATCACGGCGGCGCGCGCGATCCCACGCGAGTCCGAGGTGCCGAAGTTCCGCGCGGTCTCGGCGAGCGACAGCCAGGCGGACGCGCTCGAGGCCTACCGCTCCGGCGGCCCGCGCACGAACGAGTACGACAAGCTCGTGGGTCAGACGCTCGACGGCCGCTACTACGTCGAGAAGAAGATCGGCGAGGGCGGCATGGGCGTGGTGTTCTCCGCGCGCCACGCCGTGATCGAGCGGCCGCTCGCGATCAAGGTGTTGAAGCGCGAGGTGATGCGCGACACCGCGACGATCCGCCGGTTCGTGCAGGAGGCGAAGGCCGCGTCGCGCATCGGGCACCCGAACATCGTCGACGTCACCGACTTCGGCACCACGCCCGACGGAATGACGTACTCCGTCATGGAGTTCGTCGACGGCCAGACGCTGGGCTCGGCGATCCGCCACGGGGCGCCCTTCCCGCCTCTGCGGGCCGTCAAGATCGCGGCGCAGATCGCGCGCGCCCTCGGCGCCGCGCACGACAAGGGCATCATCCACCGCGATCTCAAGCCCGAGAACGTGTTCCTCCTCGACCGCGACGGCCGCCCCGACTTTGTGAAGATCGTCGACTTCGGGATCGCGAAGGTCGCGCCGCAGGCCGGCCAGGCCGAGGGGCCGCGGCTCACGCGCGCCGGGTCCGTGTTCGGCACCCCGGAGTACATGGCGCCGGAGCAGGCCGCGGGTCGCGGTGACACCGACGGTCGCGTCGACGTCTACGCGCTCGGCATCATCCTCTACGAGATGGTGTGCGGGAAGGTGCCGCACCGCGGCGACAGCATGGTCCGCACGCTCGCGATGCAGATGCTCGATCCTGTCGAGCCGCCGAGCAAGGTGCGCCCCGATCTAGGGATCCTCCCCGAGCTCGAGGCGGTGATCATGAACGCGCTCGCCAAGAAGCGCGAGCAGCGATTCCAGACCATGGGCGAGCTGCTCGCCGCACTCGAGAAGGTCCACACGGTGATCGGGCAGAGCATCACCGGCAGCCCGGTGTACGCGCTCACACCGCTCCCGCCCGGCGCGGATCCGAGCCTCGCGCCACCCACGTCGCCGTCCCAGCCGCCGCAATCGCAGCCGGCCACGCGCCGCTCGCACTCGCCGACGGCACGCCGGCTCAAGAACGAGCCCGAGTTCACCGCGAGCGATCGGCCGCACACGTTCGAGCACGTGCTCGACGATGCCGATGCGCCGAAGGGCCGCAAGGCGTGGCCGCTGATCCTGGCCCTGCTCCTGTTCGCCGGCGGCACGACCGCGGTCGTGATGTTGATGATGAAGAGCAAGGCGCGCGCGACCGATCACGAGGACGCCGGAATCGTGGTGGAGCGACCGCTGGCGGATGCGGCGCAGGATGCGACCGTCGTCGCGATGGTGCCGCCGGATGCCGAGGCGCAGGTGCCAGCGGATGCCGGGGTCGACGCCCAGGATGACATCGTCGTCGTGCGTACCGATGCAGGCGTGGTGCGCGTGCGGCGCGATGCGGGTACGGGTGGCACGGTCACCGTGATCCCCGATACGCCGAACCGGCGTGGGACGATCATGATCCAGGTCCTGACCAAGCCCGAGGGCGCGAACCTCTACGCCGGCACCACGTACCGCGGCCCGGGCGGTACGCAGCTCGAGGAGCCGCTCGGTGCCCGGCTCGATCTGCGCTGCCACCAGCAGGGCTACAAGGACGGCAAGGTCACGCTCGTGTTCGACGGCAAGACCGACGTCGTCCTGTGCACCCTGCAGCGGATCAAGATCTGCATCAACACCCTCACGACCCCGTTCGACGACTGCGAGCTCGACCCGACGAAGCCGTCGGTTCCGGCGCCGTAGCGCAGCGCACACCGCGCCGGAACGACGAAGGCCCCGTCGAGTGACGGGGCCTTGCGGTGCGGAAGCGCTGGCGTTCAGCGCGGTGCGCGGGCGAACCGGCCGTCGCCGGGGAACGGGTCCGCGGTCTCGCGCGTCATGATCTCGCCCTCATCCGGCAGCGGCGAGACGAGTATGCCGAGCGCGGTCAGACCGGCGGCATCGTTGTAGCGGAGCTCGGCGATCGCGATCGGGCGGCCCGCGGCGCGAACGAACTTGGTGAACGTCGCCGCGGACGAGCGCTGCTCGCCGAACTCGGTGCCGAGGCCCGGGCGGCTCTGCGGACGCTCGTAGTTGCGGCTCGGCATCACCTCGGCCTCGTCGGCCGCCCCGTCGTCATCGAACGACTTGCGCTGCGCGGTCGCGCCGCCGTAGCCACCACCGCGCGGCGCGGACGGGGGAGGAGCCGTGCGGCTCGCGGTCGGCGCGTCAGCCGGGGCGACGCTGCGCCGGGAATCACGACCACCGGCGCTCTCCCCGCCCGACGAGTCCTTCTTCGGCGCCTTGTCGACGCGCGCGACGTTCTTGCCGCGCGACGGCCGATCGGCGCTCGAGACATCGAGGTCCTCCTCGAAGTCGTACGGCTGGCGATAGTTCGGCTGCACGATCTCGGGAACGATGATCTGCTGCGCAGCCTCTTCCTCGAACAGCGCCACGGCGATCACACCGACGTTGCGCGCCTTGCCCTTCTTGCCGGCGTACGAGTCGCTGACGGCCGAGAACCGGAACGTCGCGACGTCGGCAGAGGAGGTGCGGAAGCCCTCGATGCGGGTCTCGCCGTAGGGCGGGACCACGTAGCCGCGCTTGCGGAGGTCACCGTTCTCGCCGTCGACGACATCGAGGCCGTCGATCGAGACCACGGCCTCGACGCGGTTCGGCGTCGGGTTCGTGATGCGGATGATGTAGCGCTCGTTCGCGTTGCCCTGGACGTAGAACCGGTCCTTGAGCGCGTACGTCGGCAGCGTCTCGCCGTTATCGCGAATGACCTGCACGTCGTACGGTGCACGGATCTTCGCGGGCGCGATGGCCAGCGCGGTGCGCGGGCCGGTGCCACTGGGGGGAGCAGCGAGCTGGTCGGCCGCAGCGACCGAGCAACCCGCCGCGAACAGGAGAGAGGCCATGAGCATTCGCATCCGCATGGCCAATTACACGCCCGACCCAAGGAACGGATCTAAACGCGTGTATAGTCCGCGCATGGCGTCTGCGAAGAAGGTGGTGA
>JAYVLW010000825.1:0-3792 GCA_043759315.1 Myxococcales bacterium | reverse complement strand
AAGGAAAGTCGAGCCGTTGCGGCGCCAGAGGAGTAGCCGCGGCGAGATCGAACGCCACTTGACGGAGCGAGGTTGTGCATCCCGCGGCACGATGCGGGTCTGCTAGGTTGGCGCGGTGGATGGCGAGCTGAAGCGCCGAGTGGATGCGCTGCGCCGGCCGCTCGAGCTCGCGGCCGCGGACAACTTCGCGGGCGTTCGCAAGGTGCAGGGCTTGGGGCACGCGCTCCGCGCGGGCTGCGATGGAGTGCTCGCGAAGCTCGACGACGCGGCGCCTCTCGAGCAGTGGAGGGCGGTCCTGGCGCGATGGGAGAGTCTCGATGAGGGGCAGCAGGCGGTCGAGGTGGCTCGCGGCATGAGACTCCTCGCGCGATTCCCGCGCTCGTCGCCGCCCCCTGTATCGCGCGCGTCGGCGCCTGGGCTCAGGGCCGAGTCAGTCAGGCCCGCACGGGCATCGGCATCGGTCTCGGCATCGGCACCGGCACCGGCATCGGCATCGGCATCGGCATCGGCATCGGCACCGGCATCGGCATCGGCATCGGTACCGGCATCGGCATCGAGGCCGGCCGTAGGCCCGAATCCGATCCCGAGTCCGAGTCCGAGTCCGAGTCGGAGTCCGAGTCCGACCCCGAAGCCGATCCCGAATCCGAATCCGAATCCGAATCCGACCCCGAAGCCGATTCCGAATCCGAATCCGAATCCGAATCCGAATCCGAATCCGACCCCGGGTCCGACCGCGAGATCGACCGTCGCCCCCGCGACCGCGACGGCGACCAACGATGCTCCAGGCAAGGCCAGACGAGCCAGGAAGCCAGCCGCCGAGGCCGAGGCGCCCATCGATCCGCTCGCGTTGCCGACGCACTCGCTCCCCGGCATCGGGCCCGCGTTCGCCGACAAGCTCGCCGAGAAAGGCCTGCGCACGGTCGAAGATCTGCTGTGGATGGTTCCGCGCCGCTACGACGACGTCCGCGATGCGAAGACGCTCGACCAGTTTGCCGCGATGCAGGAGGGCCAGCGCGCCACCTTCATCGCGAAGGTCGCGAGCGCGCGGATGATCTTCGCGCGTGGCCGGCGCTGGGCGGAGGTCAGGCTGCACGGCCTCGATGGGACGGGTAGCTGTGTCGTGCGGTGGTTCAATGTCTGGGCGGGCATCGACAAGCGCATGCCGAACGGCAGCGTGGTGACCCTGAACGGCGTCGTGAAGTTGCGCGGCGGGCGGCTCGAGCTCGCGAACCCCGACATCCTCGGCATCGAGATCGACGGCGTCGCGGGCAAGGCGGTGCCCTCGATCATCACGCGTTATCCCGAGGTCCCGGGCGTGCCGCCGAGCCGGCTGCGCCAGGCGTGTGCCGCCGCCTGTGCGCGGGTCGCAGCAGGGATCGACGACGGCGTGCCGGCGAGCGTCGAGCTGGCGGCGGCGTTGCCGAGCATGGGCGAGACCTTGACCCGGTTGCACTCGCCGTCGCCCGAGATCGATCCGGGGGAGCTCGCGCAGCTCAACGAGGGCGTGAGCCGCTGGCAGAAGCGGCTCGCGTTCGGCGAGCTGTTCGCGCTCGGGGTGGCGATCACGCTGCGGCGGCGCGAGCGCCGGCAGGATGCGGCGGTGCCGTGCGTGCGCGGAACGGGCGTCGCGGCGGAGCTCGAGCGCGCGCTGCCGTTCACGCTGACCGGCGCGCAGCGGCGAACCATCGACGAGCTCGCCGCGGACCTCGCGCGCGACGTGCCGATGAACCGGCTACTCCAGGGCGATGTCGGTGCGGGCAAGACCGCGGTTGCGTTCGCCGCGGCGCTGCAGGTGGCGCGGTCGGGGCGGCAGGTCGCCGTGATGGCGCCGACCGAGCTCCTCGCCGAGCAGCACCTCGAGACGTGGAAGAAGTGGGCGGAGGTCGCGAAGCTGCGACTCGAGATCCTGACAGCGTCGACGCCGAAAGGGGTGCGCGCGTCGCTGCTCGCGATGCTGGGCGCCGGGCACGTCGACGTGGTGATCGGAACGCACTCGCTGATCGCCGAGAGCGTCGGGTTTCATGCGCTCGGCCTCGTGGTCATCGACGAGCAGCATCGGTTCGGCGTCGCACAGCGCGCGAAGCTGCGCGACAAGGGAGACGGGCAAGGTGCGCCGCACCTTCTCGTCATGACGGCGACGCCGATTCCGCGCACGCTCGCGCTAACCGCGTACGGCGATCTCGATGTCAGCGTTCTCGACGAGTTGCCCCCCGGGCGTCAGCCGGTGGAGACGAAGCAGCTCGCGGGCGCGAAGGGGCGCGCGGCCGCGTACAAGCTGATCGGCGAGCGCATCGCCCTCGGCGAGTGCGCGTACATCGTGTGCCCGAAGATCGAACCGAGCGATGATCCGGACGACGAGGGCAGCAAGGATTGGGCGGATGCCACGACCACCGTGGAGGAAGCGCGTGCGGCGTTGCCGAAAGCGCGCGTCGGGCTCGTGCACGGCAGGCTCGACAGCGAGGCGCGCGATCGTGCGATGCGCGCATTCAAGACCGGCGAGCTCGACGTACTCGTCGCGACCACCGTGATCGAGGTTGGCGTCGATGTTCCCGCGGCGACCGTGATGATGATCCACGACGCGGATCGATTCGGCCTCGCGCAACTTCATCAGCTCCGCGGTCGTGTCGGGCGCGGCGGGGGAGCCGCGCATTGCGTGCTGCTCACGAAGGCAACGCTGGGTCCCGATGCCGAGACGCGGCTCGGAGCGATGGTGGAGACGCACGATGGATTCCGCATTGCGGAGTACGACCTCGCGCTGCGCGGACCGGGAGAGCTGCTCGGTCCGCGGCAGGCGGGTGTGCCCACCTTGAGGTTCGGCGACCTACATCAGCACACAGCCCTGCTCCTCGAGGCGCGAGGTCATGCAGAGGCAATCCTCGACGGAGATCCTGCGCTGGTTCGACCGGAGCACGCCGCGCTGCGGCGCGCGATCGATCGCCGATTTGCACATCATGTGTACGGCGCCGAGAGCGGATGACTCGCGATGAATCGTGACATGCACTCACTTTGGCGTTGATCTCGTACTCGGCATTAGTACGATGCCGCGCATGATGAGGATCACCACTCTGGTATTCGTCTGTGCGTCGATCGCAGGTTGTAGCTGGGGCGGCTCGGACGACGGCGGAGGCGGTGGCACCGGCCCCGATGCGTCGGTGGCGACCGCGCCCGTGTGCGGCGACAGCGTTTGCGCTGCGAGCGAAGTCGGCAGCTGCACGTCGGACTGCGGCAATGGCGGCAGCAACAACCCGCAGGTCATCTGCGGCAACGGCACGTGCGAGACCGGCGAGACGTCGGCGTCGTGCCCGAACGATTGCGGCGGCGGTGGTGGCGGTGGCGGCGGCGGCGGCGGCACCTGCCCCGCGAACATCCAGGACTGCCTGTTCTGCGCCCTCGCCGGTCAGATGTGCCCGAGCGGCCTGGACATGAACGCGTGCACCGCGTGCCTCAGCGGCGGTGGCGGCGGACTCGGCATGTGCAACAACGATGGCACGTGCGATCCGGCCGAGATGGCGGATCCGACCTGCGCCGACTGCCCGTAGGCTAGTCGCGAACGGAATCGGTGATCCACGCCAGGTAGGGCGCGTGGCCACCGACAGGCGAGATGGCGACAAGCTCCGGCACGTCGTAGGGGTGGAGAGAGACCAGCCGAGCCGCGAGCGCGTCGTAGCGCCGCCGGATGGTCTTGATGATCGCCAGGGTCTCGGTCTCGTCGGAGACCTGGCCCTGCCAGCGATAGATCGAGCGCACGGCGGGGACGAGGTTCACGCACGCGCACAGCTGTTCCTCGACGAG
>JAYVLW010000824.1:0-3621 GCA_043759315.1 Myxococcales bacterium | reverse complement strand
CGAAGGTGACGCGAGTGGCGAGGACGACACCGACGACGAGTTCGGCGACGACGACGAGGACATGATCGACGACATCTCATCGGCGCTCGAGAGCCACTGGCGCAACGGCGTGCCGCCGATGGAGCACGCCGTCGCGTTCCCGATCGAGCGGTATCCCGAGATCATCGACGACTACGACTGGGAGAGCTTCGGCATCGCGATGAAGCTCTCCGGCCCCCAGCTCCCCGGTGAGGAGTCCGTGATCAACGCGTTCTTCGCGCTGTGGCTCTCCGTGTATCAGGACGAGCGCACCGACGAGTTCGAGCCGTTCCAGCGGGCGGACGTGGTCCACGATCGCCGTCACCGCGCTGCGCTGATGTGGGTCGAGCGCTTCGCCGTTCCTGCGACCGCCGCCGACCAGGTCCACTTCCTGTTGTGGGTAGCGGCGCGGATCAACGACGTGTTGCCCCTCGCATGGGCGCGCTTCGATGCCGTCGACGATTCGGTCAAGTCGCGCGCCGTACCTGACGACAGCTCCGAGGTGTTCATTCTCGCGGGCAATCCCTTCGCCGAGCGGTTCCGCCGCCACGGAGAGGAACCCGCGCTGTCGTGGGCGGTGGGGCAGAGCGCGTGGAGCAAGCGAGAGCTGGCCGGCATGCTGATCGAGGTCGCGCTCGAACACGATCCAGACGAGCCGCAGACCGCCTTGGTCGCCGAGCGCCTGCTGCGGCGCGCGCTCTCGTTCGACGTCACCTCCGATGCGACGGGATACCTGGCGATCGTGCTGATCCGGCAGCGCCGCCTCGCCGAGGCCACGCAGCTCGCGAAGGCTGCGACCCGCCGTGACGTGCGCCTGCTCGTGGTGGGAGAGACCGCCGAGCACCTTCCCGACCAGCTGGCGTCCGCGCTCGATCTTCTCGACGACGAGACGCTGCGCGCCACGGATCCGGAGGAGGTCTCGGACCTCGTCGGCGCCGTCGCGCGGCATGCGCCCAACCACCTGCCGGCGATCCTGTCGCGACTGCCGCGCGAGATCGCGCTCGTGCCGTATCTCTACAATTCCAGCTTCGCCGTCGAGCGGCCGCAGGCGCTCCAGATCCTTCGCCGGGTGCTCTCGCTGCCCGAGCCGAAACGCGAGGCCGGCGAGGCGCGGACCGCGCTGGTGATGGCGTGGAACAATGCGTGTATCCACGCGCATGCGCTCGGGGACTACAAGCTTGCAGTCGAGCTTGCCGAGGGAGGCCAGCCCTACGCGCCGGAGAACCCGTACATCTATCACTCGGCCGCGTGCGCCTATGCAGCGACGGGCCAGGTCGATCGCGCGATCGAGCAGGTCGAGCTCGCCATCTCCCATGGCTACGAGCACTCCGAGAAGATGGAGACCGACGGTGATCTCTCGGTGCTTCAGGCGGACCCGCGGTTCGCGCAGCTGTTCGTCGATTGGCGCACGCGCCGCGCCGACCTCAACTGATACGATGGGATCGTGGCGTATCGGATCCTGGCGTGGTTCCTGCGGGTGGTCACGCGGGTGTTCTTCCGCCAGATCGAGGTCGCTGGACTCGAGCACATTCCCGCGACGGGGCCGGTGCTGTTCGCTGGCAATCATCCGAACTCGCTGATCGATCCGATCCTGATCATCACGACCTGCGGCCGGAAGGTGCACTTTGCCGCGAAGGACTCGCTGTTCAAGGGCCGCATCATGCGCGCGTTGCTCCGTGGCCTCGGCGCTGTCCCGGTCGCGCGCAAGGACGAGCGCGATGGAGGGCAGCCCGTGCCGACAGGGCCGGTCCGCGATGCCGCCGAGCGGGCGAGTGCCAACGACAAGGCGTTCGAGAACATGTTCACGGTTCTCTCTGAAGGCGGCACGATCGGCATCTTCCCGGAGGGGCTGTCCCACGACGAGAGCCAGCTCACGAAGCTGAAGACCGGTGCGGCGAGGCTCGCGCTCGGCGGAGCGACGAAGATCGCCCAGCCCGTGACGATCGTTCCGTGCGGGCTCACGTTCATCCACCCGAAGCGGTTTCGCAGCCGCGTGCTGGTGCAGTACGGCCCACCTCTCGTGATCGAGCCGGGCCGCAGCACGGAGCCGGAGACGGTGCGCGCGGTGACCGGCGAGATCGATCAGGCGATGCGGCGCCTCACGATCAACGCGCCCGACTGGGAGACCGTGCGCGCGCTCGACGTGGTGCGCCGGCTGTACCAGCCCCAGGAGATCTCGATCGAGGATCGGGTCGAGCTGTCGCGCCGGTTCAACCAGTACTACAGCGCCGTCGCCGCGGATCCGAAGGTGATCGGCCTCATGTCACGGGTGCGCGCCTATCAGCAGAAGCTCGACGAGCTCGGCCTCACGGATCGCGAGCTCGCACGCGACCTCTCGAAGCTCGAGATCAGCGGGCGCATGTTGCGGCACATCACCCTCGTCGCGTTCTGGCTGCCACTCACGGCCCCCGGCGCGCCGCTGCACATCCCCACGTTCGCGTTCGCGCGCATCGCGGGTGCGCGCCTCACGCCACGCAAGGACGTGATCGCGACGACGAAGCTGCTGATCGGGATGATGCTCGTTCTGCTGTCGTACGCGGCGGCGGTCCTGGTGCTGTGGTGGAAGGCCGGCTTCGCGTGGGCACTGTTCGCCGCGATTCTGCTCCCGATCTCGGGCTGGGCGACCCTGCGGGTGCTCGATCGGCTGCGCCTGGTGCGCCGCGGGCTGGGGGCGCTGTTCCGGCAGCTCCGGTTTCGTCGCGAGGTCACCCAGCTCCGCGCCGAGCGGGAGGCACTCTCGGAGGACGTGATCCGGATCGTCACCGAGGTCAAGCCAGTAGATCTGCCCGCGCTGTTCCCGCCCGATCATCCGGATCGTGACGACCCCGAGGAGTCGTGGCGCGCTCGCAAGAACGCCGATCTCGACTCCGAGATGGACAAGGACGCATGAAGCCGCTGGTCGTGCTGCTTCACGGTCTGGCGCGGGGACATGGTTCGATGGCGCGCCTCGGCAAGGCGCTCCGCGAGCACGGGTTCGAGACGTGGGGCCGCACCTATCCGTCGCGCAAGCACTCGATCAGCTACCTCGCGGACGAGGTCACCGAGTGGATCGTGGAACGCGCAGGCGATCGGCCGGTCTGCGCGGTGACGCACTCCATGGGCGGCGTGATCGTGCGGCACTTGCACGACGCGCGGATCCGCTGGCAGCGCATCGCCATGCTCGCGCCGCCGAACCGCGGCAGCCAGCTCGCCGCGGGCCTGGCCGCGAACCCGGTGTTCCGCTGGTACTACGGTCCGGCGGGTGCCGAGCTCGCGGATGGATCTCACTGGCCCGCGCCACCGGCCCCGTTTGCGGTGATCGCCGGGACCCGCAGCCGCGCCCTCACGAACGTCACCAGCTGGACGATGGGCCGCCGGTTCCCCGCGGGTACGCGCAACGATGGAACGGTCGCCGTCGAAGAGACTCGCCTCGAAGGCATGGCCGCGTTCGCCGAGGTCGACGCGACACACACCTGGATCATGAACGATGCCAAGGTTCAGGCCTTGGTCGTGAGCTACCTGACGGATGGGGTCTTCGGGCAGGGGTGCTGACCAGCGTCAGTGCGTGACGGCGTGAAATCAGTCCGGGCATGTGACGGACTGATCGCGCGTGTGTTACGCGTC
>JAYVLW010000823.1:0-12357 GCA_043759315.1 Myxococcales bacterium | reverse complement strand
GTGGTCGCGATAGATCACAGGGCCGAGAAAGGCGTAGGCCTCGGACTTGTCGAGCTGGACGAAGAGGAAGAAGCGCCATCCGTTGGTGGCGCTGTCGAGGTAGCGGCGGCCGGCGTCGGAGGTGACGCTGGCGGCTCCTTGGGTCTCCCAGTGGAAGAGGTCATGGCTGATGGCGTAATCGCGGTAGCGCGTGGTGGCGGAGAAGTCGCCGCCGCTCTTGTCCAACGTCACGAAGAGCAACTCGCGGCGCGAGTCCTCCAGTTTCAGGATGCCGCCCTGCGGAATGCTGATCTTTTCGCCAGCGCGGCGCTCGCCGACGGCGGCGACGATCTCGCGGCGCTCGTAGCGACGGTGGAGAGCGAGCGGCCAGTCGGCTTCGGGAAACACCAACGCACGCGGCGTCGAGGCATCCGCGAGAACATCCGCGAGCGCGGCGATCTCGGCCGCGGCGTCGGGATTGCTGCGGTAGTACGCTGCCGTGGTTTCGGCCGCGCGCAAGACGCCGCGCGCGGCCACCTGGGCGTCGAACATCAGGATTCTTCGCTGCCCAACGTCGTCCGTCGGCAGCGAGCCGCCGGCAAGGGACTGCAGCGAGGCGAGGTGAGCAGGATCGTCGACGTGCACGAGGCGACCGATCTGTCGGCTCTGTTCGTCGGTCTCGTCGCTGCCGGGAAGGCCGGCCTCGCGCTGGATGCCGCGCCAGCCGAAGTCGTCTGTGTAGACCTCGTCGAGTTCGCGACCGGTCTCGTTAAGGTACTCCGCAAGGGACATTGGCGGCGCGGTCGACGGGCGAGCAGCCGACAGTTCGCGCAGCTCGCTGGCCAAGCGTTTCGCGCCGCCGCCGATGGTACGGCGCAGCGATTCGAGAACCTGCGCTCGAGCGACGGCGTCGAGAGTGAGGGCGCAGCCGCTGGGAAGGAGCGGGAAGCCGCGCTCGACAGACGGTCGCAGCTTCGCTCGTGGCAAGCCGGTCAGCGCGCCGAGGATGGCCTCGAAGCGGTACTCCTCGCGATGCTGGCCGATGAAGTCCAGCACGAGGCACGTATCCTTGCCGTCGTGTAAGCGAAGGCCGCGACCAAGCTGCTGCAAGAAGAGGGTTGCGCTCATCGTCGGTCGCAGCAGAAGTAGCGTGTCGACGAACGGCAGGTCAACTCCCTCGTTGTAGAGGTCGCATGTGAAGACGAGGTTGACCTCGCGATCCCGGAGGCGCCGTGGAACGTCCTCCCGTACGTCGGGCGGGGAGTCGCCGTGGACCGCGATCGCCGGCATGCCGCGCGCGGTGGCATGGGCAGCCATGAACTCCGCATGCTCGATGCTGACGCAGAAGCCGAGGCCACGGACCTTGCGAACGTTGGCAACCCGACGCTCGAGCTGCCGCAGGACGAGATCCGCGCGCGCTTCGTTGCCCGTGTACAGACCTGCGAGGCTTCCGAGATCGTAGCCGCTACGCGACCACTTCACACGCCGTAGGTCGGTGCCGTCCGCGAGGCCGTAGTAGTCGAACGGCACGAGGAGCTGTTGCTCCATTGCGTGCCATAGCCTCAGCTCGGCAGCGATGCGATTGGAGAAATCGGGCAGGAGCGAGCGCCCATCCATGCGCTCCGGGGTGGCGGTCAACCCGACGAGGTTCACTGGCCGTAGGCGCGTGACGACGTCCTGGTACGACGCCGCGGGCAGGTGGTGGCACTCGTCGATGACGACGTGGCTCCAGTGATCGGAAGGGAAACGCTCGATGAGGCCGCCTGCGCTCTGGATGGTGGCGAAGACGTGATCCGCTCGCTCGGCCGCGCGCCCGCCGCTCACCAGCTCGCCAAACGCGGCGTCGCCGAGCACGTGGCGGAAGGTGTCGCGTGCCTGTGCGAGGATCTCGTAACGGTGTGCGAGGAACAGCAGCCGTGGTGGCACACCGGCCGCGCACGCGAGCCGCGCGTAGTCGAACGCGGCGACGACCGTCTTGCCGGTGCCCGTCGCGGCGACGATGAGGTTGCGGTGGTGGCCTGCGGCGCGCTCCGCGGCGAGGCGATCGAGGATCGCATGCTGGAATGGGTACGCCTGCAGCGTCACGAGCGTGAGCGCGGCGTCGGTGCGATCGCTCGTGCGCTCGGCGCGGAGGGCTGCCTGCACGCGCGCCCGCTGAAGCTCGTTGGCCGGATCGTAGTGTTCGAACTCGGGGTCCTGCCACAGCGTCTCGAAGGTGCCCGCGAAGTGGTCGATGACGTGCGGTAGATCCGTCGCGCTGACCTTCAGCATCCACTCATGCCCTGCGCCGAGTGCGGTCGACGTCAGATTCGCGGACCCTACGTACGCGGTCGACAACCCGTGTGCCCGCTGGAACAGCCACGCCTTGGCGTGTAGGCGCGTGCGACGCGTGTCGAGTGAGATTCGCACCTGAGAACCCGGCAGGCGCGCGAGCACGTCGAGGGCCTCGACCTCGGTCGTGCCTGTGAAGGCGGTGGTCAGGATCCGCAGCCGAGGTGCCGATGTGGTGCGCAGCGAGAGCCGCTCGAAAGCGTCTCGCAGCGAACGCACACCGCCGATGGTGATGAAGGCGACGAGGACGTCGACCCGATCGGCGCACTCGATCTCGCTGGCGAGCTCGGCGGCGAGGCGTGGTTCGAGGTGACTGCGGGTGAACAGCGTCGATGCGGACAGCGGCGACACGGGCCGTGTGGCGACTGGCTCCCCGACGGAGAGCAGCCGGCGCGCAGGCGGTGCGAAGGCGTTCGCGAGCGTATCGTCGACTCGGCCCGCCTGCCGCGCGGCCTCGGCGATCGCGGTGCTCACACGCATCGACAGATCAAGGCCCAGTTCGAGGTGGGCGCTCGTCGGTAACTGCGCGAACACACGGCGGACCTCGGTGGCAACGTGGCGCGCCAGGATCGCCGCGAGTTGCTCGGGCTTGATGGCCTCGACCTCGGCGCGATCGCTGAGGTCAACGCGCGGTGCGAGGGCTTCCGTGATCGGATGCTCGTACACGCCGGGTGTGAGGGGGTTGCCCATGGTGGTATTGCAGCACGAGTACCGGTTGCGTAGGCGGCGCGGCCGCGCTCCTGCCGCAAAAAGGCCGCACTTGGCCCCGCCATAGCCGCGAATCGTTCCTCGTCGCCATTCTCCGTCGAGGACTATCGGGAACGACCCTCGACCGGCCTCGCCGCGCGACCGAGCTGCAGCGAGCTACTCGCGGTATTGGTACTGCCGATCGCGCGCGGCGTCGTAACGGAGGCTCGGGTCGTCAGCGGACCGAGCGGCACTTCGCGCCGCAGGTCGCCTTCGACGGGTGGTAGATCTTGTTGTTGCTCGTCCATGCCGTCGGCTGCTCGGCGCAGTCGCTTACCCGCATCGAATCTTTCATCGCATCCGCCACCTGCTTCGCGCCGTACCGAGACGCGTTGCACTGCTCTTCGTATCGGGCGCAGATGCCGATGTCGTCGGCCGACCAGCACCACCAACCGCTCGGCGGCGCTGCGGGTTCAGCCGCGACCGGGGGCGCCTCGGGGATGTTGAACGAGACCGTGGTGGACGCGTGCCCAGGCCCATGAACCGACAGCGATGTGATGTCGAGATCGAAGACTGCGCCCGCGACGCAGGCCGCGATCTTCGCGTCGAGCCCTTTGGCCTTCGCACCCGAGATCGCACCATCCGCCGCAACGTCGAAGTCGAGCTGGACCTTGCCGCGCAGCTTCGGCAACCCGCGCTTCTCGAAGCAGTAGCGAAATCGTGGCCTGACCCCGGTGAGCGCCGCTCTCGTGCCGTACGCGTCGACGCCACCGCTCACCTTCGGTTCGGTAGAATCGACCGTCGCTGGATCTCCATCGGTGATCTGGTCGTCGTCTGCTGTGGCGCCGCGCACCCAGACGATGTCCTCGGGCGGGATCGGCCCCCATCCCATCATCCGATGCACGCGGACCCGCTCGACGCCGGCAGCCCCGAGCGCGGCGAGCGCAACGATCAGCTCGGCGGTGGTCGATGCGTCCGTAAACTGAAGGAGCACCGACCGCGGATGCGCGGTCCCAAGCGATTGGATTCGATCGACGCGCATCGTGACGTCCGCGCGTTGCTCCCACGGGGTCCACGGCTCTCCCCCGAACTGATACGGCGCGGCCAGGTTCGCCGCGGTCGCCGCAAGTGCGATCGACCGATAGCCGAACGCCTCGATCCCGTAACGCAATGTGAGCCGCGCCGGAGCCGATGCGTCGGCGAGCAGCAGGACGTCGGTCTTCGACGCTCTCGAGAGCGTCCCGTACGCATCGAGATCCTGCACCACCTCGCCCGGAGGGCGGTAGGCGTGGTCGGATCCATCGTCCATGAACAGGTGCGCGAACGCCGAGTCGCTGCGGTCGAGGGCAAACCCGACGAAGGGCGTAGCCCCGACAGTGGCGCGGCCGTACCGGATCGCTCCTGCTGGCTCGATCACGACGAAGCCCTCGATGCTGTGTATCGTTCGCAGCAGGCCCGGAGCCACCTCCGTCAGCTTGACCGGCACAGGACCAGCGGGGAGCTCCCCCAGCGTTGGTTCGCTCGGCCGCACATCGTCGGATCCTACGTGCTTCGGCGCCGGCGCCGGCTCTGAAGCCTTACCGCTACAGCCCACGACCACGAGCACGAGCACGCCGACCGCCGCCAACCCCCGAGCTCGTGCCATCACCTGATTGTAGACGAGAGAGTGCCGGCGCCTCCTCGAGCTGCGAGCACGACATCGAGGGTGCAGCATTTCGCGGCAGGTCCGATACAGCACGAGCCGCCGCGCAGCTCGGATGCTGCATCCGCAACGCGAATCGCCGGGCTTCCCAACCAGCTACACGTCGGCGATGATGGCCGTGCGGCTGCGGGGCAGCCGTCCGGGCGTGAGGAAGCCGCCCACCCATGCTCGGCTCTCAAGTCGGACCATACAAGCTCGTCGCGAAGCTCGGCCAGGGCGGTATGGGATCCGTGTGGCGTGGGGAGCACGCGTTGCTCAAGCGTGTGCGCGCGATCAAGATCCTCGACGCCGAGCTGACCCAGAACCAGGCGCTCGTCGAGCGCTTCATGAACGAGGCGATCGCGACCTCGCAGCTCCAGCATCCGAACCTCGTCGACGTGTTCCACGTCGACCGCACGCCGTGGGGCGGCTATTACATCGAGCTCGAGTACCTGGAGGGCACCACCCTCTCCCACTACCTCGCGTCGCACGTCGGCCCCGTCCCACCTCACAAGGTCGTCGCGGTCGTCGGCCCCATCGCGCACTGCATGGTGCGGATGCACGAGCGCGGGATCGTGCACCGGGACCTCAAGCCCGAGAACGTGTTCCTCGCGAAGCACACGAAGCTCGAGTTCTTGGTCAAGGTGCTCGATCTCGGCGTCGCGCAGCTCGCGCGGAATCTGGTGATGGGTCCGGCGACGAAGGCCGGAACGGTGATCGGCACCACGTGCTACATGGCGCCCGAGCAGCTCCGCGGCGAGCACGTGACTGGTGCCGCAGACACATACGCGCTCGGCGTGATCGCGTACCAGATGCTCACGGGGAACCGCCTTCCCTACCAGCTCGACCACGAGTCGCTCGCGAACTACTTCGCGCTGCGCCCGCAGGACATGTACGAGCGCCATCGCAGCATGGAGCCGATCGCGCCTCGCCTCCGGGTGCCCGCACTCCGCGATCCGCTCGGCCGCGTGGTGATGCAGATGATCGACGTCGACCCTACGCGACGACCGGCGACGATCGCGGCTGCCGCGGTCATGCTCGCGGAGGCGGTGACCAGCGACGGTCCGAGCCCCGACGGGATCGCCGTACTACGCGAGGTCGCGCCCGAGATTGTCCCGCGCGACACTCGCGACGACACGCACCGGTCTGGACCGCCGGCGCAGGTTGCCAGCGCGTCCGGATCTGGATCGAAGTACAAGATCGTCGAGAAGCTCGGCGCCGGTGGGATGGCCGAGGTGTTCAGTGCCGATGCGCAAGGTGAGGCCGGGTTCTCGCGACGGGTGGCGCTGAAGCGGGTCCTCGCCGGGTTCTCCGAGCAACCTCAGTTCGCAGCGATGTTCATCGCCGAGGCACGCCTCGCGTCAGCGATGAACCACCCCAATGTGGTCGCGGTCCTCGACTTCGCGAAAGGGGACGACGGTCGGCTCTTCCTGGTCATGGAGTACATCCATGGTCGCGACCTCTCCGCCGTGCTCGAAGCGGGCCCGCTGTCGCCGCCGCTCATCATCTACCTGCTCGTCGAGATGCTGCGCGGCCTCGGCTACGCGCACGACTTTGCCGACCCCGACGGAACCGTTCGCGGGCTCGTTCACCGAGATGTCTCGCCGCACAACGTGATGGTCAGCTACGAAGGCGCGGTCAAGCTCAACGACTTCGGCCTCGCGAAGGCCAAGAGCGCGAGCGGAAACGCGCGCTCCGCGACCGCGAAGGGGAAGGTCTCGTACATGAGCCCCGAGCAAGCGAACGGTGACTCGATCGACGGACGATCGGACCTGTTCGCCGTGGGCGTGATGCTGTGGGAGATGCTCGCCCACGAGTCGCTGTTCGTCGGTACGCCTTCCGAGTGCATCGCCCAGCTGATGTTCAAGGAGATTCCGCCTCCGAGCAGCAAGCGCAGTCGGGTGCCTGCTGATCTGGAGCGGATCGCGATGCGTCTCCTCGAGCGCGACCGCGCGAACCGCTACCCGACCGCCGAGGCGGTGGTCGATGACCTCCTCCGCTGCCGCGACGCAGCTCGCGATGCACGTGGTGACCTCGCGCGACTCCTCGCGCAGCGCTTCCCCGATATCGCCGTGCGCTCGCGGCCCGGGGTCTCCGATCAGAGCGTTCCGCATGCACTGCAAGCGAAGCAGATCGCGGTCCCAATCCCACTGACCACGTTGACTGGGGCCGCATCACAGGTCAGCGGAAGGCCTGGCACACGCCGGCGATGGCGTGCGGCTGCGGGCGTCGTCGCAGCCGCCGCGGTCCTCACCGTCGTAGCCATCGTGATCGTGTCACGCCGCGACGAGACACCACCTCGGCCGGCGAGTGACGTCGCGATGACGACACCTCCCGCGGCGGATGCCGCGGTGAATCGTCCCGACGACCGCACGGTCGCGGGTTCAGTGCTCGATGCGAGTCCCGACGGCTCGACGACCGACGCAGCTGCCCTGGTCGCTCCGCCCGATGCTGCGACGGTAGTCGCGAGCGCCGACGCCGGAGTCAGCGAGAAGCCACCGATCCGACCTTCGATCAGAAAGCCTCCGGTAAGCGAGAACACGGTCCCGAAGGGCACCGGTGAGGTCTCGATCTTCGTGAACCCGTGGGCCGTGATCTCGCTCGACGGCAAGGAGCTCGGGCAGACGCCGTGGACCGGCAAGCTTGCCGCGGGAAAACATCGCGTCCGGATCTCGAACGAAGATCTGGGCAAGGATGAGACCCTCACCATCACGGTGAGCCCCGACAACAAGACCACGATCCAGAGGACCTGGTGACGATGCAACCGCGGCCAACGAACATCGCAGCATTTCTCGCGAGCACGATCCTGTCACTGCTCGCGACGAGCTCGCTCGCGCATGCGAGCAGCGCCGTGGTGGTGATGGGAGGGACCGCGAACGATCGAGACGGCGCGCATGTACGCGCGGCGGTGGAGAGCTCGATCCGCGACGCCGGTTGGTCGGTGGCAGCCAAGCCGCCCACCAAGCCGGAGGTTGCCGCCGTGCTCGGCTGCAAGGACGCGCAAACACCCTGGACGTGTGTCCCCGCGTCCATCGCCAGCTCGGGTGTGAGCAACGTGCTCGTCGTTCGTGTCGACAACCAGCGGTCTGACGCCGGCGCGCCGATGCTCGTCCTGAACGGACAGATCATCGCCCTCGATTCGAAGAGCATCGCGTCGGGCTCCCAGTATTGCGAGCAATGCGCGGACGACAAGCTCGCGCAGGCCGCCTCCGAGCTGACCGCCCAGCTCCTGCGCGACATCGCGGTTCGCACGGGCCACACGATGATCGATATCCGTACCACCCCGCCCGGCGCACAGGTCACGCTCGACGGAAACCCCGTAGGCGTCACCGATCGCACGTTCACGACGTTCCCGGGCAAGCACGTCGTGATCATCGAGAAGCCGGGGTTCGAGCGCGTGGTCGAGGATGTGACCGTCGAGGAAGGCACTACGGCCGCCGTCACGCACACCCTGAAGGCGGCGTCGGTCTCGACCCCGCCGCCAACTACGGCGAAACGGCGTTCGCGGATCCCTCCGGTGATCGCGATCAGTGCAGGCGCGATCATGCTCGTGGGGGGCACCTACGTCTCGTGGACGGCGGATTCACCGGACACGGGCCCCCAGGACAAGTATCTCTATAGCGGCCCTGGGATCGCCGTCGCGGTGCTCGGCGCCGTGGCGATTGGTGCGGGCATCTACTTCTGGCCGCACGCGCCCAAAGCGACGACCTCCACGCCCACCGTCTCGATCGTTCGAGACGGCGCTATCGCAGGATGGGCCACGAGCTTCTGATGAGAGGAGACCTTATGTTGCGACCTATCGTCCTCGCCTTGCTGATCCTTGGAGTCGGTTGTCACAAGAACGAGAAGTTCTGCGAGAACGCGAATCCGAACGACAACTGCCTCGAAATCGACGCCCCCGTCGACACCACGAAGAGTTGCGTGTCGAGCGCGGAGTGCGCGCCGCAGGTGTGCGACCTCACCGGCTCGAAGGTCTGCGTCCAGTGCACGGCCGCAGAGCCCGCGGCATGCACGGGAACCACCCCGGCGTGCGTGAGCAACGCGTGCGAGAAATGCACGAGCCACGCGCAGTGCGCGTCGGCGGCATGTCTACCCGACGGTTCGTGCGCCGCCGAGACCTCCGTCGCTTACGTCGACCCAGGTGGGACCGACAACGCCTTGTGCTCGAAGGCGATGGCCTGCACCAAGGTCGCCAAGGCGCTCGCGACCAGCCGCCCGTATCTGAAGTTCACCGGCACGACGAACGAACAGGTCGCGCTCAATAACCGAAACGTGACGTTCCTCGCGGACCCGGGTGCCAAGCTCAGCGATACGATCAATGGGATTCTGCTCCGCATCGATGGCACGAGCCAGGTGACGATCTACGACCTCGAGATCACGGGCGCGTCTGGTGCGAGTAATCCCGGTATCTCGATGCAGCCGGGGAACACCGCGACGCTGACGATGGTGCGCGGAAGGGTGACCAATAACGCGGGGGGCGGCATCTCGATCTCGGGTGGACAGTTCGACATCACGAATTCGATCGTCGCGCGCAACGGAAGCGGATCCTCCGTCCTCGGCGGGATACGAGTTGACGGCATCGTCGGAGCCGGGACGCACCGCCTCGAGTTCAACACGGTCACCGCCAACCTCGGGCCGTCGAGCCTGGACACCGGCATCTCTTGTGGGACGGTCCTTACCGCGTTGACGTTCACCAACAACATCATCTTCGCCAATCTCGTCGGCGGTGGTGGGAAGCAGATCGGGGGAAGCGCAAATTGCACGACGACGTACTCGGACATCGGCCCCGATCCGACCGTGGGAACTGGCAACATCAACATGGACCCGATGTTCGTCAACGCGGTCCAGAACAACTTCCATCTCGCTCCCGGTTCACCGTGCAAGGATGCGGCGGATCCTGCGGCGAGCCTCCCGACCGATATCGATGGCGACACGCGCCCCCAAGGAAGCGCTCGTGACATGGGCGCTGACGAGGTGAAGCCATGAAGCGCGCGAACGTTTGGCTGTCCTGGCCGCTCCTCGCCGGCGGTCTCCTCGTCAGCTGCGACACGAAGAGCCAGGCGTATTGTACACAGCACCCCGAGGACATCGCCGTCTGCGGCATGCCCGACGCCTCGTCCATGCTCTGCACTTCGAGCGCCGAGTGCGCCCCCAAGGTCTGCGACCTCACGGGCTCGATGGTCTGCGTTCAATGCACGACGGCCGAGCCGGCTGCATGCACCGGCGCGATGCCGATCTGCCTGAGCAACGCGTGCCAGAAGTGCACGACTCATGGGCAGTGCCCGTCGGTGGCCTGCCTGCCCGATGGCTCGTGCGCCGCGGAGCCCACGGTCGCGTATCTCGACCCCGCAGGCACCGACAACGCCATCTGCTCGAAGGCGATGCCGTGCACGAAGCTCACCAAGGCGCTCGCCACCAGCCGGCCGTATGTGAAGTTCAACGGCACGACGAACGATCATGTCTCCATCCTGAACCAGAACGTGACCCTGCTTGCCGAGCCCGGCGCGAGGCTCGTCGCGGATGGGGATAGCCTTCCGTTGGATGTCACCGGTTCGAGCCAGGTCGCGATCTACGACCTCGAGATCTCCGGCGGCTCTCCGGTCTTCGGAAGTCCCGGTCTCAACGTGTCGGGCGGGACCACGGCGACGGTGTTGGTGGTGCGCGGAAAACTGACCGGCAACGGTGGAGCTGGCGTCCTGGTCCGGTCGGGCTCGCTCACCATCTCGCAATCGACGATCACCGGGAACACGGGACCTGGCGTCCAGATCATCGGGTCGGTCACCTTCGACATCACGAACTCGGTGATCACCAACAACGGCACCAGCACGAACGGGGGCGTGCGGCTCGGCGGCATCGCTGGCGCGGGGACTCACCGTGTGGACTTCAATACGATCAGCTCGAACGTCGGCCCGGGAATCTACTGCGAATCGATCGCAGCTCCGCTGACCTTCGCGAACGACATCGTGTTCGGAAATTCCGTCACGGGAGGTCAGACACAGATCTTTGGCAGCGCGAACTGCGCGGCCAGCTACTCCGACGTCGGTCCCGACGCGGCGATCGGAGTCGGCAACATCAACGCCGTTCCGAACTTCGTGAACGCCGTGCAGGGCAACTACCATCTCGCCGCGGGTTCACCTTGCAAGGATGCCGCAGATCCGTCCGCGAACCTCGCCGTGGACTTCGATGGGGACGCGCGCCCGCAAGGCGCCGCCCGAGACATCGGCGCCGACGAGATCAAGCCCTGAGGTGCGTGTGATCCGAACGAACCGCAATCTGCTCGTCAACGCAGCGCTGCTCGTGGCTGTGCTCGCGACCGTTGCCCACGCAGCTCCAGATTCGGGATCGAAGCGGATCCTGGTGCTCGAATCGCACACCGATCACCGGCCCGCGGAGATGGGGCGGTTCATGGGTCCGATCACCGACGAGCTGGAAGCCCACGGGTTCGTGGCGCATGTCGACTCGCTGCTCCGACTGGCGGGCAACGGCGTCGGGCGTCCGGGCATTCGCGATGCGACCGTGAGCGCGCGGCAGGTCGCACAGGATGTCGACACCGCATCGGTCCTGTTCACGAACGGCCAGTATGACGCGGCCGCAAAGCTGCTGCGGACGGCGGTGGATGCGATGAACCGCAACCCCGCGCTGTTCGCGCTGGACACGAGCAACACCGACGTCATGTACAAAGCGCAGGCGACCTTGGCCCTGTGCCAGCGCAAGCTGAGCGACGCTGCGGGCGCGGTCGCGACGATGACGGAGCTGATCCGCATGTTCCCCACGAGACCTCTGCCCCGGAGCAAGTACGGCCCCGCTGACGAGGCGTTCTATCGCGACGTCGCCAAGCAGGTTGCCGAGCTGGGACGCGGACGCCTCTCGATCGCCGCCGGCGATAGTCGCGCCGTGATCTTCCTCGATGGTCAGATCCGTGGCGTCGGGTCGATCACGCTCGCCGACTTGATTCCGGGTATCCATCACGCATTCATCCAGGTACCGCAGACCATGGGCCGGGCGTTCGACGTCGTCGTACACGCGAATGATGAGAGCACGCTGACCGTCCACGACGAGATCGAGTCAGCGCTCTGGGTGACCGACACGTGGATCGGCTTCCAGTTCGCCACCGAGATCGAGCGGCGTCGCGAAGGCCGATATGCGAGCGAGGTCGCGCGCCTGTGGTCGGCCGACTCGAGCAAGGTCGCCGTCATCGGAACGATGCAGCTCCAGGGCAAGCTCGCACTGATCGGCACCGTGTACGACGGCACCGGAGCGCCGCTCCTCAGCGCCGCCGTCGCGTTCTCCGAGGCGAGCGACACGAAGCTCCGCGACCTGGCGCGCTTCCTCGCCGATGGCACGCCGGCCGAGGGACTGCGTGTCGTCAAGGCACCGACCGCGACCGCCTCGACAACGGAACCGCCCACCGCACGTCGTTCTCATCGCTCGACCTTGCCAGGGATCGCCGTGTTCGGCGCGGGTGTGCTCACCATCGGCGTGGGTGCGTATCTGTTCGCGACCGACGAGGACGACGACGGCTCGAAGTCCTCGTTTCACAACACGGCTCCGGCCGGCGTTGCTGTCATGGCCACGGGTGCGGTCGTCACCGGGATCGGCGCGATCCTCTGGTGGCGTCGTGCTCACGACTCGGGAGCGCCGGTCGTGAGCATCGACTCGTCGCGCGGGTTCGTCGGCAG
>JAYVLW010000822.1:0-3405 GCA_043759315.1 Myxococcales bacterium | reverse complement strand
CCAGCGCGCGTTGCCGGCACGCGAGGTCCTCGACCTCGTGCGGCAGGTCGGCGTGGGCATCACCGCGGCCGCATCGGCGGGGATCGTCCACCGCGATCTCAAGCCGCAGAACGTGTTCTTCCACAAGGGCAGCTGGAAGGTGCTCGACTTCGGCGTCGCGCGAGCGATCGACTCGGGTGACACGCTGACCGCGGGCCAGGTGGTCGGCACGCCGTCCTACATGGCGCCGGAACAGGCCGCCGGCGGAACGGTCGATCACTGCACGGATCTCTATGCCCTGGCAGCGATCGCCTATCGGTCGTTGACCGGACATCCCCCGTACGCGGCCGGAGAGATCGCGGAGACGCTGTACAAGGTCGTCCACACGCTGCCCCGCCGACCGAGCGAGCTGGTCGACCTGCCCACCGATGTGGATCTCGTCCTCGCGATCGGGCTCGCGAAGCGGCCGACGCAGCGGTTCTCAAGTGCGCTCGAGCTCTCCGATGCGCTGTTCCACGCGTTTGCCGAGACCCTCCCTCAGGCCATCCGCGACCGTGGCGCCGCGATCGAGCGCGAGGGTGCCTGGGCGTCGAAAGTGCGCGCGTCGACCGCCCGACTGCGCACCCGCGTCCCATGATCTTCCAAGTAAATCCAGGTTCTTATCAAGTCGGCGCACGGGATATTGAAAGTTACTTTCAAATTCGATATTGATGTCATCATGAAGCTGACGTCCGCCTGTGATCGTGGTCGCGCCCGAGGCCTGCCATGAAGCTCCCACTCCTCTCGCTCGCCCTGCTGTGTGCGACGGCCGACCTCGCGTCGGCCACGCCACACCCGAATCCGTTCACGTACCCGTACCAGACCCTCCCCGAGGGCTCGCTCGAGATCGAGCAGTACACCGACCTCACACCCGTCCGGGTCGAGCGCACGAATGGCGACGGCACCGTCGACCGCCTGTTCGGCGTGCGTGCCAAGCTGAACACCGAGATCGAGTACGGCCTGACCGATCGCCTCGAGGTCGGCTGGTACTTCGCGTTCAACCAGAGTGCCTCGGCGGGCGACTCCGCCCTCACATTCGACGGCGTCAAGCAGCGCCTGCGCTACCGGTTCGCCGACACCGGCGAGCTCCCCATCGACATCGGGCTGTACTTCGAGATCGCCGAGCTGCACGACGAGATCGAGTTCGAGGAGAAGGTCATCCTTGCGAAGCAGTTCGGCGCGCTCAACCTCGTCGCAAACCTGTGGGTCGAGCAGGAGTACCAGTTCCAGAACAAGGTGACCGAGCACCTCTTCAACCCGACGGCCGGCCTCAACTACGAGCTGTCGCCGCGCTACATCATCGGCGCCGAGTACTGGGCGCGAGGGGAGTTCGAGCACGCCGCGGAGGCCGTCCACTACGCCGGCCCGACGTTCCTGTTCCAGCGCGACAAGCTCTCGTTCGCCCTCGGAATCTACGCGCGACTCGATGGGCTCGGGACCTCCGCGGCCGTCGACGATCCGTACGGCAAGCTGTACGCCCGTGCGATCGTCAGCGTCGATCTGTAAGACCCGTAGCCTCGCGCGGGCGACCGTGGTAGCTCTACAAGCTCGGGGTGTAGCGCAGCCTGGTAGCGCATTTGGTTTGGGACCAAAGGGTCGCAAGTTCGAATCTTGTCACCCCGACCCAACGCCTCGGTCTTCGGACCGGGGCGTTGTTCTATGGCGGAGCCGGCAGTCGCCGCTCATTCCAGTGATGCTTCAGGTGGCAGTTCGCGCACCAAACCCTGCACTTCGCTGCCTCTGCAAGGATCCGTTCCTTCGACCAGGCGCGAGCCACCGCTCGCGACAGTTCGAGGACTTTCATTCTGGGATCATCGTGGTGGAACTGCAGACATTCGACGGCGCGCTCGCCGCATCGCTCGCATTGCTTTGTCGATTTGAGCTCGCGCCACCACCCGCGGATCTCGAGCTTCCTGCGGCGCTGCCATGCCATCTTCCGCGCAGCATTGCCACCGTACCAGCGACGCCACGCTGCGTTGAATGCATCGCGGTTCCGCTCCTGCCAACGAGAGCGCGTCATCCGCCCTTCTCCCGAGCGTGATGCTTGAGGTGACAATTCGCGCAGAGGACCTCGCACTTCGCGAGCTCTGCTCGAATCCGGCAGACTGCCCAACCTCGGCGCACCGCGTCCGCGATCGTTTGCTCCTTCAGAGACGGGTCGGTGTGGTGAAACACCAAGCAGCCGGGATGAGTCTCGCCGCATCGGTTGCAGACCAGCGCGTTCTTCAGCTCCTCGAACCACGCGGAGATCGCGCGCTTACGCGCATTCTTCGCGGCGCGCCGTCGCGGAAGATCGTCGCGCAGGTGCTTCGTCCGCGCGTACCACGCACGCACGGTCGCCCGCCGCTTCTCTGGATCCTTCGCCGGCACGCACTCACCCTACGAGCTGGGTCTGAGACTCGCGACGGTCATATGTCGTCCGGAAACGACAATCGCCCCGGTCCAGGGGCCGAGGCGATTGACCGGAGCGAGCAGCGACTACTTCTCGGCGGGCGGTGCTTCGGCCGGCTTCTCGGCGGTCGGCGTCTTGCCGCCGGCCCACGAGAAGTAGTTGCGAAGCATCGTGGTCTCGAGGTTGAGATCGCCGAGCGTGGTCTTGCCTTCGCCGGCCCTGATGGCGGCATCGAGCTTCGCCTCGCAGTTGGTGCACGGGATCTTGGCGATCTTCGGGAGCGCGAGCAGCACGCTCTGGCGGATGAGGCGGACGTCGGACTTCGCCGCATCGAGAAGCGTATCGGTCAGCGAGGCCGCCTTCGCGCCCTGCTTGCCGATATCGAGCATCGCGCGCTCGACGCCGGCCTCGACCAGGCCCTTCTTCTCGTCGTCGCTCCAGTCCTTGATGTCCTTGATGTACCTCCCGTTGTTCTTCGCCGCTTCCTCGGGCTTGAGCTTGAGCGTGCCCGCGAGGCAGGTCAGCTCCTGCTTGCAACGGATGCCCACCTCGATGCGCGCGATGTGCGTCTGGAACATGCGCGCGTAGCCCTTGTACGCCTTCGCCGCGTTCTCGAGGTTCTTGAACGGCGCGGTCGCAGTCTTGTGGACCTTCTTCTGCTCCTTGAAGTCGTCCTCGATCTTCTTGGTCGCCGCGGTCGCCGCCTTGATGTCGGCGGCGGTCTTCGAGTTGTCGTGGGTGATCTTCAGGAGGTCGGTCTTCGCCTTCTCGACGGCCTTCTTCTGTCCCTCGAACACCTTCTCTGCGGCATCCGCGTCGGCTTTCGGCTTGCCGGCGGCCTCCTTCGTCTTCGCGGTCGATGCATCGAAGTACTTCTGCGCGAGGCCCTCGAGAACGTCGAGCGACTTCGGATCCGAGGACAGGCGGGCGAAGGCCGTCGCTGCTTCCTGGCGGAGGGTGTCGTCGGCCTTGTTGTCGGCTGCGATCTTGCCGAG
>JAYVLW010000821.1:0-3328 GCA_043759315.1 Myxococcales bacterium | reverse complement strand
GGCGGTGCCGCTGACCGGCAAGCAGATCGTGCTGGTCAATGGCAGCGGCGAGCTCACGTACGCCACCATCAACCTCGGCACCGGGATGCTGGCCGCGGGCGGGTACCTCGTCATCGCGGGTGCCAACGTCACCGTGCCGGGTGGCGTGACGAAGGTCGACCCGGGGTGGACGACGGACGAGATCCAGAACGGTGCTCCGGACGGGATCGCGCTGATCGATAACACCACGCACACGCTGATCGACGCGTTGAGCTACGAGGGCGATGCGGTCAAGCTGACGACGGTCGATCTCGCCGGGTTCACGGCCTCGGTCTCGCTCGTGGAGGGGACGTTCCTGCCGGCGACGGTCGCGGATTCCAATACAGCGGATGGTTCTCTGTGCAGGTCGCCGAACGGCCAGGACACGGATAGCGCTGCGGCAGATTGGCGCTTCTGCGCCACCCGGACCGCGGGCCAGCCGAACCCCTGATCTGTTGTATACCTGCCCCTTCAAACCAACTCTTCTTGGGAGCGCTCCACCATGACCTTCTCTCTCGACAAACAGGGCATCTCGGTCTCCGAGATCTATCGCAACCCCTCTCCGGCGTTTCTCTACGAGGCGGCGCTGCGGTTCGAGAAGGGGTCGACGATCTCGTCGACCGGTGCGCTGATCGCGTACTCGGGCAAGAAGACCGGTCGCAGCCCCACCGACAAGCGCGTGGTCGACGAGCCCGAGGTTCGAGATGACGTATGGTGGGGCAACGTCAACATCAAGCTCGATCCGCAGAGCTTCCTGATCAACCGCGAGCGCGCGATCGACTACCTGAACACGCGCGAGCGCCTGTACGTGATCGACGGCTACGCCGGCTGGGATCAGAAGTACCAGCTCAAGATCCGCGTGGTCTGCGCCCGCGCGTATCACGCTCTGTTCGTGCACAACATGCTGATCCGCCCCACGGGCGATCAGCTGAAGTCGTTCGGCGAGCCCGACTACGTCATCTACAACGGCGGCGGGTTCCCCGCGAACCGCCACACCGCCGGCATGACGTCGACCACGTCGGTCGATCTGTCGTTCGCGCGCCGCGAGTTCGTCATCCTCGGCACCGAGTACGCCGGCGAGATGAAGAAGGGCGTGTTCACGATCATGAACTACCTGATGCCGAAGCAGGGAGTGCTGTCGATGCACTGCTCCGCCACGCAGGCGCGCGACGGTAGCGATACGTCGATCCTGTTCGGTCTCTCCGGTACCGGCAAGACCACGCTGTCGGCCGATCCGAAGCGCTTGCTGATCGGCGATGACGAGCACTGCTGGACCGACCAGGGCACGTTCAACATCGAGGGCGGCTGCTACGCCAAGGTCATCAAGCTGTCCAAGGAGCAGGAGCCCGACATCTGGAACGCGCTCCAGTTCGGCGCCGTGCTCGAGAACGTCAAGTACGAGGGCACCTCGCACCTCGTGGACTACGAAGACACGTCGCTGACCGAGAACACGCGCGGCAGCTACATCCTCGACTCGATCCCGAACGCGAAGCTCCCGGCGGTCGGCGGTCACCCGAAGAACGTCATCTTCCTCACGGCCGACGCGTTCGGCGTGCTGCCGCCGGTGTCGAAGCTGACGCCGGGCCAGGCGATGTACCACTACATCTCGGGCTACACGGCGAAGGTCGCCGGCACCGAGCAGGGCGTGAAGGATCCGGAGCCGACGTTCTCGCCGTGCTTCGGCGGCCCGTTCCTCGTCTGGCACCCCACGAAGTACGCCGAGCTCCTCGCGGAGAAGCTGAAGAAGCACGGCGCGCAGACCTGGCTCGTCAACACGGGCTGGTCGGGCGGCGCGTACGGTACCGGCTCGCGCATCAAGCTCAAGTACACGCGCGCGATCATCGACGCGATCCACTCCGGTGCCCTCGCGAGCGCGCCGACCGCCGAGGATCCGGTGTTCGGGTTCCAGGTTCCGACCTCCTGCCCCGAGGTGCCGGCGGAGATGCTGCAGCCGCGCAACACGTGGACCGACAAGGCCGCGTACGACGACAAGGCGAAGAAGGTCGCGGGCCTGTTCCGCGAGAACTTCAAGAAGTACGAGGCGCAGGCCTCGGCCGAAGTTCGCGGCGGCGGCCCGAAGCTCTAGGCTGGCAACCCGTACGCCGATCACGCGTGAAGTTCGCGTGATCGTGCAGAGCCTGCCGTCTGTTGCCTGTGCCCGGCGTCGGTGCGCCCCCTAGGCTCCATCGACATGATTCATCGCGTGGTGGCAGCCGTCTCGTGTCTCGTGCTCGCAGCGCCCGCGCACGCCGACGAGAGTTCGATCCCCGGGCACGAGATCGACCGCCGCACCAACGGCGGCATCAGCGGCCTCGCGATGGGCCTCGGCCTCGCCGCGCAGCTGATCCCGATCCATCGCACGGCGCTGTGGGAGCACGAGCTGGTCGAGCCCGACGAGGGAGTGCACCACAACTTCTCGCCCCGCGCCGGCGCTCTGTCCGATGCGATGCTCGGTCTCTCCCTCGGCGCGCCGGCGTTCTATCTCATGGGCACGACGATCGATGACGCCGACGGCGACAAGTGGATCATCTACGGCCAGACGCTCGCGGTGAACGCGCTGATCGCTGGCGTCACGAAACGCCTGGTCCAGCGCCCTCGACCTTATCTCTACTCGCGCGACCCCAACGCGCAGCGGTACGCGAAGGAGCAGGGGGACGACGCGTTCCTGTCGTTCTACTCGGGCCACGCCGCGCTCAGCTTCGGCGCCGCGGTGACCGGTGCGTACCTCCTCGGCGCCTCGGGGGCGAGCAAGGCCACCCGCGCGTTCGCCTGGAGCGGCGGCCTGATGCTCGCGAGCGCGACCGCGAACCTGCGGGTGCGCGCGGGCAAGCACTTCTACTCCGACGTGGTCGTCGGCGGCCTCGTCGGGATCGCGGTCGGCTACGTGGTGCCGGCCCTTCACGCCGACGGCTCTCCCTACAAACCTTCCGGTGAAGAGATCGCCGCGGGCGCGGCCGGCATCCTCGGTGGTCTGCTGCTCTCGAGCCTGCTGCCGCTCGAGAAGCGGACCGGCGAGCTCGCCGCGCCGAAGCAGGGCCTCGTGAAGAACCTCCAGCTCTCGCCGATGCCGGTCACCGGGGGATTCGGCTTCGCGCTCGGCGGCGGCCTGTAGCTCCCCTATCGGCAGCTCATTTCGGCTTCGAGCCGGCGTCGACCACGATCAGCCTCGAGGGGATCAGGTACTGCTTCGCTACGCGCGCGACATCCGCGACGGTGACGGCGGCGACCTTCGCCCGGAGCTCTGCTGTCTCTCGGGTCGTCCGGCCCTGGTAGGCCTGGGTGGCGAGGAGGTTGGTGACCACGCTGTCGT
>JAYVLW010000820.1:0-4134 GCA_043759315.1 Myxococcales bacterium | reverse complement strand
CCTACGACCAGGCGCGCGCGAACTTCATCGACAAGGGGATCAACCGGGTCATCCTGTGCACCGACGGTGACTTCAACGTCGGCCTGACGAGCGAGGGCGAGCTGACGCGGCTGATCGAGGACGAGCGCAAGCACGACGTGTTCCTCACGGTGCTCGGCTTCGGCATGGGCAACCTCAAGGACTCCACGATGGAGAAGCTCGCGGACAGGGGGAACGGTAACTACGCGTACATCGACTCGATCGAGGAGGCGCGCAAGGTGCTCGTCAAGGAGGCCGGCGCGACGCTCGTCACCGTGGCGAAGGACGTCAAGCTGCAGGTCGAGTTCAACCCGCAGACGGTCGCGGGCTATCGGCTCATCGGCTACGAGAACCGCATGCTCGCGGCGCAGGACTTCAACGACGACAAGAAGGACGCGGGCGAGGTGGGCGCCGGGCACGCGGTGACCGCGCTCTACGAGGTGGTGCCCGCCGGCGTGGCGGTGCCCGCGGCGAAGGTCGACAAGATGAAGTACCAGATCCCACCCGCCACGCCCGGCCAGGCCGCCGCCGAGCTGATGACGGTGAAGGTCCGCTACAAGGCGCCGACCGGGACGGCGTCGCAGCTGTTCTCGCAAGCGATCCAGAGCTCGAGCGCGACACTCGAGCAGACGTCCGTCGACTTTCGCTGGGCAGCGGCGGTCGCCGGCTACGGCATGCTGCTCCACCAGTCGCCCGAGCGCGGCGCGCTGACGTGGCTCCAGGTCAAGGCGATCGCGAAGGGTGCGCTCGGCGCCGACAAGGAGGGGTATCGCAAGGAGATGCTCGAGCTCGTCGACATCGCGAGCAAGTTGCAGCGGCCTTAGGGCTGGAGCTTCGCGAGCAGACGGTCGGCGGCCTCGCGCGTGCGCGGGATCTCCCGCGCCCGCCGGGCGACCGCGATCGCCTCGGGGAGCTGGTGGTTCTCGGCGTACGCGATCGCGAGGTTGACCATCGCCTCGCCGAAATCGGCGTCGTGGGCCATCCCGCGCAGCAGGATCTGCTCGCGGCGCCTGGGCGTCGGACGGGTCACCTCCGCCCACCTGAGGATCAGCTGGCGATACTCGTAGCGCAGCCGGACCGAGCTGGGCGCACGCGCGAGATCACCCTCGATCTCCGTCGCACACGCGGAGAACCTCTCGCGCGGGCACAGCTGTCGCGACAGCGTGGCGCGACGCGCGAGCACGGCGGACCGAGCCGCCGCAGCAGGGATGCCCGGCGGCAGGTACGCGGCGGGATCCTCGAGGTCGGGGACGGCCGAGCGCAGGATCTCGAGGAAGGGATCCTCGCCGAGCTGGCGGGCGGCGGCGTACTCGAGGAACGGACGATCGTCGACGAGCACGTCCGCATCACGGGTCCAGCTCGCGAGGCCGCGTGGTCCCATCAGGAACAGCGACAGCACGTCCGCGTCGGCATCGAGGTGCTTCTGCTCGAGGAGCGCGACGAGCTCGGGCGCGGCGAGCGCGCGCTGCAACTTCGGCCACGGCAGCACGAACGTCCCCCGGTACAGCAACAGGATGCCGTCCTCCTGATCGAGCCACAGCGATGCCTGCGGGAACACCTCGAGCGCGGTCCGCACCATCGCCTGCGTTGCGCGTGTGTCCTGCCCATAGAACGGGATCCACTGCGCGAGCACGCCACCATCGGTCAGCACGCGCTTCGCCCCCTCGTAGAACTCGCGCGTGTACAGGGCGGTGGTCCCGGCCGACCACGCCTGCAGCGGCTCGAGGACGATCAGGTCGTACCTCTCGCGGGTCGCGCGAAGGAACGCGCGGCCATCCTCGAGATGCACGGTCATACCGGGGTGGTCGAACAGGCCGTGGTTGAACGCGCCGAACCACCGCCGCGACAGCTCCACGACGTCGGGATTGATCTCCACGCAGTCGAGGTGCTTCGCGCCGTGCTGGAGCACCGCGCCGAACGTCTGGCCGGTGCCGAGCGCGATGCCGAGCGCGCGGTCGAGATGCTCCGCGCTGATCGCCGGGAGGTGGCCGAGCAGCGCGTGACCACCACCGGTGCCGGCGACCCACGCGGAGTTGATCCAGATCCGGCGGTGCCCCGCGGGGTCCTCGCTCACCAGCACGTCGCTGGTGACGCCTTCGCGGAGCTCGAGGATCGTCTCGTCCTTTTCGAACCGGAGCACGTACAGATCGTCGGGCAGTGCCACCACGAAGTGCAGCGGGAGGATCAGGCCGAGGGTGCCGGCGATCGCGAGCCACCCGCGCCGCCCGAACACCCGCCCCGGCACCAGCACCGCGACGGCGACGAGGGCGAGCGCGAGCGCGAGCTGCGCACCGCCGAGGCCGAGCGCCGGGAGGATCCACAGACCGGTCGCGAGCGCGCCGAGCACCGCACCGAGGGTGTTGACCGCGAACATCCGCGACAGCACCACCGCGGTCTCCCCCGAGGGTGTCGCGGCGATCAGGAGCGGCAGGACGGCCGCGACGAGGCAGCTGCTCGGCACGAGGATGCCCGCGAGCAGGACGATGACCTTGAACGATCCTCCGGTCGCCGAGAGCGCGGCGAACCCGGCGCTCGCGGCGAGCGTGCGCGCGAGCCACGGCACGCAGCTCGTCCACACCGCGGCCGCCAGCAGCGCGCAGAACGCGACGCGCATCAGCTTCGTCTCCGCACCGTCTCGCGCGATGAGCCGGCGAGCGATCCGCGCCGTGACGACGCCCGCGAGCGCGATGCCACCGAGCACCGCGGCGAGCACCTGCGTGTACGCATACACGGTGTTGAGCATCACGAGCGAGAACATCCGGCTCCACACCACCTCGGCCGCGAGCGCGATCGCGCCGGTGGCGGCGACGACCGCCAGCATGCGGTTCGAGATCGCAGCGGTCCGTGGCGCATCGTCGGACGCCGGGACGGCGCGCGCGGGCCCGATCAGGAACGCGCCGAGGGCCGAGGTCAGGCTGGACGCGACGCCGAGGAGGATAGAGCGATCGAGGCCGACGAGCTCGATGGTCACGTAGCCACACAACACGCAGCCGACGAGCGCGCCGGCGGTGTTGATGCCGTAGATGAAGTTGTATGCCGCATCGCGGGTCACCAGGCTCTCCGTCGTGGGCTGTGCGGCGAGCCCCGCGATCAGGAGCGGCAGCGTCATCCCGAGCAGCGTGGTCGCGGCAACGAGGTAGAGACCGACCGCGACGAGCTGGAGCGCGAGCGCCGTCGTCGGAGAGGAGCCCGCGTCGAGCAACGTGGCCTGGAGATGGAGCGACGCCTTGAGCAGCGGGATGCCGAGTGCGAACAGCGCCGCGGCACCGAGCTCGATCACCGCATAGACGAGCAGCGGCCGCGTCACGCGGCGCACGACGCGGCCACCGAGCCACGCGCCGATGCCGAGCCCGGCCATGAACGCGGCGAGCACGAGGACCAGCGCGACCGTGGCCGCGGTCGTGACGTTGGTCAGCTCGCGGACCCAGGCGAGCTGATAGAACATGCACGCGACGCCCGACATGAGCGTGGCGAGGCAGGCGCACAGGAACGACGTGGTGCGATCGCGCAACGTGGCTCGATTGTGCCCGACGCGATGCCCCCCGGGTCGCGGAGCTTGGATGCAATCGGTCGCGTGATCGTCGCTCGTCCGATTCGCCCTCGACAATCCACGGGGCGAACGCACGTTGACTTCCATACGGAGGTTTCACATGAGCTATCGCAACGACCACGACGCCGCCCTCTTGCGAGTGGACGCCCTGGAAGCCGAGCTCGAGACCCTTCGCCTCGACTACGAACGCGCGCGTGCGAAGGCGGAAACGGATGAACCGCCGCCGCAGCGGAGGTCGCGCGCGGCATGGATCGTGGCCGGAGCCCTGCTCGCGTCGAGCGCCGGTACGGCCCTCGGTGCGTACGCGCTGCTCCGAACGGGCTCGCAGCCGGAGCGTCCGACGATCAGCGAAGCCCGGCACGAGACCGACGATCGCGCGGTGCTCCGCGAGTGTCGCGAGGCCATCACCCCGCTCACGTACCCGCGCACCGCGGAGACCACCGATCCGCGTGGCATGCATCGCGCCATCGCGCCGATCGTCGACACCGGCGCTCCGTGCCGCGCGCTCCTCGCTCACGCGGATCAACTCGCGCTCGATCCGGCGCTCCGCAGGCTGGTCGCGACCT
>JAYVLW010000819.1:0-9701 GCA_043759315.1 Myxococcales bacterium | reverse complement strand
CGAGACCGGCCCCGGCGGCGGCTGCTGCGAGGCTGGCACGGGAGGCGCGCCACCGATCGCACTCGTGGCTCTGGTGGGGTTCCTGCTGAGGCGCCGTCGAGCTACAACTAGATAGGGTGTCCCAAGTCCATACGCAGCTCCTGACCGACGACGCCAGCGGTGCGCTTGTCGAGCGCACGTTCCGGCTCCGCGTCGTCTCGGGGCCCGATGCGGGCAAGGAGCACCAGCTCGACGAGGGCACCACCATGGTCGGCACGCACGCCGACAACGACCTCGTGCTGACCGACGCCACGGTCTCCCGCTATCATCTCGAGATCCGCGTCCGCCGCGACGGGATCGAGATCCGGGATCTCGAGACGACGAACGGCACGAAGCACGGCGGCACCAAGGTCGGCAACGTGGTGCTCACGGGCGCGTCCCGGCTGCGGCTTGGCAAGCACACCGAGGTGGACGTCGAGCCGATCGATACGAGCATCGATCTCGGCGACTGGCACGGGGATCGGTTCGGCGACGTCCTCGGCACCACCACCCCGATGCGACGGTTGTTCGCGCTCCTCGGCAAGGCTGCCCCGACCGAGGCCACGATCCTCCTCCAGGGCGAGACCGGCACCGGCAAGGAAGCGATCGCCGAGGCCGTGCACAAGCAGAGCAAGCGCAACCGCGGACCGTTCATCGTCGTCGACTGCGGCTCGATCCCGCACGAGCTGATCGCGTCCGAGCTGTTCGGCCACGCCAAGGGCTCGTTCACCGGCGCCGCCAACGACAAGCAGGGCCTGATCGAGGCCGCGAACAAGGGCACGCTGTTCCTCGACGAGATCGGGGAGCTCGCGCTGGATCTGCAGCCGCAGCTGCTGCGCGTGCTGGATCGCCGCCAGGTCCGCCGCGTTGGCGAGACACAGTCGGTCGATGTCGACATCCGCGTGATCGCCGCCACCCACCGCGACCTGCGCGCGATGGTCAAGTCCGGCCAGTTCCGGGAGGACCTCTACTACCGCCTCGCCGTCGTCGCGACGGTGGTTCCCCCGCTCCGCGATCGCAAGGCGGACATCCCGGCGCTCGCGTCGTGGTTCGCCGACAAGATGGGTCGCGGCGGATTCGCGCAGTCGCCCGCGCTGCTCGATCTGCTCGAGCGCCACGACTGGCCCGGCAACGTACGCGAGCTGCGCAACGTGGTCGAGCGCGCGCTCTCGCTCGGTGCCGCTGCGCTCCAGGATCTCGGCGAGGGCACCCAGCGCCCATCGACCGAGGAGCCGGCCGCTGCCCGCCCCGCGTCGGTGCCACCCGGTGCAGACGTGCTCGAGCTCCCGTTCAAGGAAGCGAAGGCCGCGCTCGTCGAGAGCTTCGAGCGCGACTACCTGTCCGCGCTGCTCCACCGTCACCGCGGCAACATCTCGCGCGCCGCGGCCGAGGCAGGCATCGATCGCAACTACATCCACCGCCTCGTCAAGAAGTACGGGCTGGAGGTCGACCGAGGGTGAGGTGCCTCGCGGCTGTGCTGCTGATGGCGGCCGCCTGCAAGGGCAAGGAGCCCAAGGCCGACCCCGTCGCCGTCCCGCCCCATCCGATGCCGGAGCCCGCTCCGGTGCCGGTCGCCGGCGACTGGGCGGGGTGCAAGGCGGCGCTCGAAGCCTCACCGAAGCTGCCGCCGACGAAGCAGGTCGCTGCGTTGATCGAGGCGTGCAGGCCCTGCGGGGACTGGAAGCCGCTCCTCGAGTGGCAGACGCCGACCGAGGATGGCGGGCCGAACCAGAAGGACATCGAGACCACGATGCTCGGCTGCAAGGCGTACTGCGATCCGAACGCGAAGATGCGCTTCGTCGGCGGGCTCGATGACGCCCGCGGCAAGAACAACCGCCGCCCGTGGCGCGTGCTCGGCGACTTCTGCAAGGCGGAGCTGTCCGCCGTGCCCGATGCGCGGTTCATGTCGGCACCGTACTTCGCACTCGATCGCATCGCGCGCGATGTCGCCGCGCGGCCCGATGGTGCGAAGCTGCTCGCGTCGATCGACCTCGTGTTGCCCGCCGCATCGGTGACCGGCGCTGGACTCGATCTCCCCACGAGCGCGGTCACCAAGCCCAGCGCGGCACCGAGCCACCTCACGCTGACCGTCGACGAGATCCATGCCGGCGCCCTGCCCCATGCCAGGCTCGGCGCGACCGGCGTGACCGTGACCGCGGACATGTATCCCGGCAACGTGGTCAAGCTGGCGGACCTCCCCGCGGTGTTCGACAAGCTGCCGCAACCGGTGCTCGTGTTCATGCCGAAGTTGATGAGCGCGCAGAAGCTCGTGGACGTTCTCGCCACCACGAAGCGCCGCCCGATGCAGCTAGCCGTCGAAGCAACGAGCACGCTCCCCGGCTGGGAGCAGTACGGCGCTTCCCCGATCGATCTCGTCGGCGAGGTCGACCCGGCGACGTTGCCGAAGGACAAGGCGCAGCGCCTGACGCTGACGTTCGGGGCGACCGCGGATGACGCCGTCAAGGCGATCGCCGCCGCGCCCGCAACGGCCCTCACGACGACTCCCCTGCTCGCGCTCCAGCCGGACGCCACCGCCGAGTCGCTTGCGACGGTGCTCGGCGCACTCGCCTACATGGACGTGAAGGCCGCGATGATCACCCGCGCCGCACGGCCCAAGCCTTGACGGACGCTGGCTCACCGGAGATCGTCGGACCGTGACCGCCGCGGCCTATGACGTCGTCGTGATCGGCGGAGGTATCACCGGCGCCGGCATTGCCCGCGATGCGCAGCTCCGCGGCATGAGCGTTGCCCTGTTCGAGAAGGGCGACTACGCCTCGGGGACGTCATCGAAGTCGAGCAAGCTCGTCCACGGCGGCCTGCGCTACCTCGAACACGGCGAGATCGGGCTGGTGTTCGAGAGCGTGTCCGAGCGCCGCGTGCAGACCAAGGTGGCGCCGCACCTGGTGCGCCCGCTGCCGTTTCTGATCCCGATCTACAAGGGCGCGAAGCCCGGTCTCGAGCTGATGAACGTGGGCCTGTGGATCTACGACTCGCTCGCGCTGTTCCGTGCGCCGCGCCTCCACAAGACGTTCCGCGGCGTGAAGTCTGCGCTGGCGCTCGAGCCGCAGCTCCGCCCCGAGGGCCTGCGCGGCGTGCTCGAGTACTACGACTGCGCCACCGACGACGCGCGGCTCGTTCTCGAGAACGCGATCGACGCCGTCTCCGCCGGCGCGCACTGCCACACGTACACCGAGGTCACGCGCTTCGAGCGCCGCGCCGATGGACGGATCGTCGGCGTGCATGTCCACGACCGGCTGACCGGTGAGACCCGCCTCGTCACCGCGAAGGTCGTGATCCTCGCCGCCGGTGCGTGGACCGACGAGATGATCCGGCGGTTCGAGATCCCGATGGATCGCCCGCTGCTGCGCCGTACGAAGGGCGTGCACATCGTGCTACCGCGCGAGCGCCTCCCGCTCGCGCGTGCGATCACGCTGATCTCGCCGGTCGACAAGCGCGTGATGTTCGCGATTCCGTGGCGCGAGCGGACCGTACTCGGTACGACCGACACGGACTTCACCGGCAGCGCCGACGAGGTCGCCGCCGACGCCGAGGACGTGAAGTACCTGTGCGACTCCGGCAACGGGTACTTCCCCGGAGCGAACCTCACGCCCGACGACGTGATCGCCACGTGGGCCGGCCTCCGCCCGTTGATCGCGGCGCCGCCGAACGTCGACGAGTCCGAGATCTCCCGCGAGCACGAAGTGTTCGCGCGCAACGATGGCCTCGTGATCATCGCCGGCGGGAAGCTCACCACCTATCGCCGGATGGCCGGCCAGGCGGTCCACGAGACGATCAAGCTGATGACCGAGCTCGGCGAGACCGTCCAGGTCACGAAGTCGGTGACGAAGTCCCGGCCGTTGCCCGGCGCTGCCGGCCTGTCCGAAGACACGCTCGAAGGGGTGGCCAAGGTCGGCCGCGCGCTGATGGAGGACTTCGGTCTCGATGTCGATACCGCGACCCACCTGTGCGGCGTCTACGGCACGCGAGCGCCGCTGATCGCCGAGACGATCAAGGTACAGCGTGCGCTCGGCGAGCGCCTCGATCCGGAGCTGCCGTACGTGTGGGCGGAGATCGAGTTCGCTGCCACGCACGACCTCGCGCGCACCGTGGAGGACGTGCTGGGCCGCCGTGTGCCGCTCCTGCTGGTCAGCCGGGATCAGGGCCTCTCGGTGTGCGATCGCGTCGCCGAGACCCTGAGCAAGATCCACGGCTGGACCGCGGCGCAGCGTGCATCGATGATCGCTGAGTACACCGCCGAAGTCGCGCTCAGCCGGCGCTGGCGCTGACCGGCGATTCCGCTCTAACCTGCTGTCTTTCCTCGGAACAGGCTCGGCCATCTTTATGGTTTCTTGATCCGATCCGGGGTCGCCTTGACGTCATCGATACGTCATCAGGCGTACCTACAACCTGTCGCCGCGGGCGGCACGATGGAAGCAGTCAGCACGGTTTCAACGCCCCCGCCGATCGACGCGCACCACCACGCCCCTACCGGGAAGGGTGCGCTCGCGGCGGCATCTCTCGGTGCCCTCGGTGTGGTCTACGGCGACATCGGTACGTCGCCGCTCTACGCGATGAAGGAGTGCCTCGCGGGCCCGCACGGCGTCGCGGCGACACCCAACAACGTGCTCGGGGTGCTCTCGCTGATGTTCTGGGCGCTGATGCTCGTGGTCACGCTCAAGTACCTCGTGTTCGTGCTGCGCGCGGACAACAAGGGCGAGGGCGGTATCCTCGCGCTCGCGGCGCTGCTCGAAGGCACCGATCCAAAAGCCCGGCGCAACCGGCTCGCGATCCCGCTGCTGCTCGGCCTGTTCGGCGCGGGCCTGCTGTTCGGCGATGGCGCGATCACCCCGGCGATCTCGGTCCTCGGTGCCGTCGAAGGTCTCGGCGAGCAGAGCCCCGCGCTCGGCGATCTCGCGGTGCCGATCACCATCGGGATCCTCGTCGGCCTGTTCCTCGTCCAGCGGCACGGGACGAAGAAGATCGGCATCGCGTTCGGCCCGATCATGCTCGTGTGGTTTGTGTCGATCGGCGTGCTCGGCGTGCGCTGGATCGCTGTCGACCCGTCGGTGTTTCGCGCGATCGATCCCCGCTACGGGATCGACCTCCTGTTTCACCACGGCTGGCACGGCTTCCTGCTGCTCGGCCTCGTGTTCCTCGTCGTCACGGGCGGTGAGGCCCTGTACGCGGACATGGGTCATTTCGGCAAGCGCCCGATCCGGATCGCGTGGTTCACGATCGCGCTGCCCGGCCTGCTGCTCTGCTACTTCGGCCAGGGCGCGCTGCTCCTGTCGAGCCCGCCCGGGAGCATCACGAATCCGTTCTACGCCATGGTCGACGGACCGATGCTGTTCCCCATGATCATCCTCGCGACGATGGCCGCGGTGATCGCGTCGCAAGCGCTGATCTCCGGCGTGTTCTCGCTGACTCGCCAGGCGATGCAGCTCGGGTTCTGGCCTCGCGTCACGGTGGTTCACACCTCCGCGGATACCGAGGGCCAGATCTACATCCCCGAGATGAACTGGCTGCTGCTGGTCGGGTGCATCGCGCTCGTCCTGCAGTTCCGCTCGAGCTCCGGCCTCGCCGCCGCCTACGGCATCGCGGTCACCGGCACGATGGGCATCACGTCGTACCTGTTCTACCTGGTATGCCGCCGGCGCTGGGGCTGGTCACAGCCGAAGGCCCTCACGTTCCTGATCCCGTTCCTCATCATCGACCTCACATTCTTCGCCGCGAACGCCGCCAAGATCGCGGATGGCGGCTGGTTCCCACTCGCCGCGGGCCTGTGCGTATTCATCGTGATGACCACCTGGTGGCGCGGACGCGTCGAGCTGTCGAAGACCCTCGTCGCAGGCTCGGTACCCGATGACCTCCTGCTCGCCGATATCGCTGCCTCGCCGCCGCCACGCGTGAGGGGGACGGCCGTGTTCATGGCGTCGACGCCCGATGGCATGCCGAACGTGCTGCTCCACCACCTCAAGCACAACCAGGTGCTGCATCCGCAGGTCGTGCTGTTCTCGCTGAAGATCGAGCCGGTCCCGTCGGTCGACCTCGACGACAACCTCGTCGTCACCGAGCTCGGTCACGGGTTCTATCGCGTGCTCGCGAAGGTCGGCTTCATGCAGACGCCCGATGTCCCGGCGCTACTCAAGCGCTGTGCGCCCAAGGGCCTGATCACCGAGCCGATGACCACCACCTACTACCTCGGCCGCCAGACGCTGCTCACCGGCGGTCGGTCGGAGATGGCGCGATGGCGCAAGGTCCTGTTCTCGTTCCTGTCCCGCAACGCGCGCCCCCCGACGGCGTTCTTCAACCTGCCGCCTAACCGCGTGGTGGAGCTCGGGCTACAGATCGAGATGTGAACGGTGTGCAAAACATGCACACTTCGCCGACGGCCGCTCCACAGATACCATCAGGTCATGCGTGGTCCCCTTGTCGCAATTCTCGCGCTCGCGGCAGGGTGTGGCTTCACGGGGCATGGCCAGGGCGCCCCGAACGATGATGCCAAGACGATCGACGCGCCGGGACCCGGGTCCAACGCAGATGCCGCCGTCGATCAGCTCCTGGGTCCGCAGTGCCCCGTCGCGTACGCGTCGATCGTTGCGCTGGCCGCCAGCCCTTCGCGGTATCGGTTCGTGGGCGGTGGCGGCGCCACGTGGCTCGCCGCCGAGACCGACTGCGCCAACGACGCGGTGAGCGGCGAGCTCGCGACGCACCTGATCGTTCTCGACGGGGCAGCGGAGAAGACCGCGATGATCGGCGGCCTCACCGGTGGGCTCGACATCACCGATCAATGGATCGGCGCCACCGACCTCGCGCAGGAGGGTGAGATCGCGTACGTGACCGTCCAGACGTCGACGCTCTCGCTGGCGCCGACCGCGAACGCCGACAACAAGGACTGCGTCCGGATCAAGAACACGGGCGTCGAGGAGTATCGGAACTGCGACGAGACGAACAAGTACGTGTGCGAGTGCGACGGCCAGCCCGCGGATCCCGTGCGGTTCCCGAATCTCCCCGACGGCAACGGCAACGGCCGCTAGGCGTCACCCGAGGGGCTCAGGTTCGCGATCGGCGCGCCAGCTGCGCGAGCAGCACGAAACCGAGCGCGCCGAGCAGCGCGGCGACCGTGACATCGGCCGCGAGCTCCTCGTGCGTGGCCAGCGCGATCACCACGCGCGCCGCGCCGAGCACCACCAGCACGACCGCGAGCACCCACTCCTCACCGGGAGGCTGCGGTGCCTCCTCGACCGGCGTGGGAAGATCGCGGTACGGGCTCATGCAGGCCACTATGGGCCAACCGGGCGCAACCAGGCCCGGATCCGCGTGGTCTTGATCGCTTCTTGATGGGTGCGCAGGGTGTATTGATGAGGCCCTTAGGCCGCTCGATGCCCGCGACGCATTCCTCCCACCGCACCGGCCCGCGCGGCTACCTGTTCGCGGTCGCGGTCGTGGGCGCGGCGACGCTCGGCGGACTCGCCGCGGCGCAGCATGCGAGCCTCGCCGACGAAGCCATGCTGTATTCGCTCGCGATCTTGATCGCGGCGCACGCGGGCCGCGGACCAGGGCTGCTCGCCGCAGCGCTCAGCGTGATCGCGTTCGACTTCGTGTTCGTCGAGCCGCGATTCACGCTGGCGGTCGCGGACACACGGTTCCTGTTCACGTTCCTCGTGATGTTCGCGGTCGGTGCGGCGATCGGCACGTTGACGGTACGGCTACGCGCCGCCGAGGCCGCGAGCCGCCAGCGCGAACGCGATACCGCGATGCTGCTCGCGTTCACGCGCGACGCCGCTGCGGCGCCGGATGTGGAAGGCGTCCAGGCGGCCCTGCTCCTGCACCTCCGCCAAGGCCTCGATCTCGAGCCTCATTCGGTCACGGTCCCGGCGGCCGGTCCGGTGGAGATCGACCTCGGGCGCCTGACCATCGGCACGGAGCAGCGCCCCCTCGTCGAGGCCGTCACGCGGCAGGCGACGATCGCGGTCGAGAAGCTGCGCCTGGCCGCGACCGCGCGCGAAGCCGAGCTCCGGGCCACGAAGGAGGAGCTCCGCAACGCCCTGCTGTCGGCGGTCTCGCACGATCTGCGTACCCCGCTCGCGGTGATCACCGGCATGGCCACCACGCTGCGCGAGACCGCGGAGGCCTCCGCGCACGAGGGCCTGGATACGATCGTCGCCGAGTCCGAGCGGCTGAGCCGGATCCTGCAGAACCTCCTCACCGTGACGAAGGTCGAGGCCGGCGCGAAGCCAAAGCGCGAGTGGGTCCCGATCGAGGAAGTCGTCGGCACCGCCTTGGGCCGACTCGACGACGCGCTCGCTGGCCGGAAGGTCTCGGTCGCCCTCGCCGATGAAGCCATCGCGCACATCGACCCGATCCTCGGCGAGCTGCTCCTCGTCAACCTGCTCGACAACGCCGCGAAGCACACACCCCCGGGCACGCCGATCGATCTGACGGCGCGACGGGAAGGCGCGAGCGCGGTGATCGAAGTCGCGGATCGCGGCCCCGGGATCCCGGCGGGAAGCGAGCGCCTCGTGTTCGAGCGGTTCTTCCGCGCGACGCCGGGTACGGCCGCCGGAGTGGGACTCGGGCTCGCCGTGTGCCGCGGGATCACCGTCGCGCATGGCGGCACGATCGAGGCGCTGCCCCGCCCCGGTGGCGGCACGGTGTTCCGCGTGGCCCTGCCCGACGGCGAGCTGATGCCGACGTTCGAGGAGCCACCGATGGCGGCGGAGGTCGTGCGATGACCGAGCTGGTCCTGGTGATCGAGGACGAGGTCGCGATGCGGCGGTTCCTCTCGGCCGCGCTCTCGAGCCACGGCTTCAAGGTGATCGAGGCCGGCACGGTCGCACAGGCCCTGACGCTCGCCACCGAGACCCGGCCCGCCGCGATCCTGCTCGACCTCGGGCTGCCCGATGGCGACGGGCTCGACCTGCTGCGCAAGCTGCGCGAGTGGTCGACGACGCCGGTGATCGTGCTGTCGGCGCGTGACCGCGAGGACGACAAGGTGCAGGCGCTCGACGCCGGCGCCGATGACTACCTGACCAAGCCGTTCGGCGTCAGCGAGTTGCTCGCGCGGATCCGCGTGGCGCTGCGGCACGCGCGCGCCCAGACCGTCGCCGAGGATCCCGTGCTCGCGGTCGGTCCGATCCGCGTCGACCAGGCGCGGCACGAGGTCACCATCGACGAGGCGCTCGTCCACCTGACGCCGATCGAGTTCCGGTTGCTGGCGTTCCTCGCGCGCCACGCGGGCAAGGTGCTGACACACCGTCAGCTCCTGCACGAGGTGTGGGGCCCGCGGAGCACCCAGCACACGCAGTACCTCCGGGTCCACATGGCCGCGCTGCGCAAGAAGCTCGAGGTCGATCCGGCCCGCCCACGCTGGTTGACCACCGAGCCCGGCGTTGGCTATCGCCTGCGCGACGAGTAGCCTGCTAGAGCAGCTTGTACCGGCGCATCGCCCACACGAGAAGCGCGACGGTGACGCCGACGATCGACCAGAACATGAGGTAGCCGTGCTCCCATTTGAGCTCGGGGATGATCTCGAAGTTCATGCCGTAGACGCCGCAGAGGAACGTGAGCGGCAGGAAGATGATGCTGACCACCGTGAGCCGCGACATGACCTTGTTCGTCTTGTGCGCGACCAGGGACATGTAGTTATTGATCGAGCCGTTCAGGATGTCACGATCGACGAG